>NZ_JAUBUG010000027.1:0-78957 GCF_036705345.1 Microcoleus sp. B3-D2 | reverse complement strand
AGTCAGTAGAGGCGCTTTGATTTCGCCTTTGAAAGTTCGTATCTGGACTCTTCAAGAATCCCCGTCCCTTTAGGGCTCGGGAGTATCAAGAAATAAAATATCTGATAATGGGTAACTAACTTAAATATATATTTGACGAGAGCAAATGTCTGATACAGATGATAGCACTCCCTAATCAATTGTTTAGCTTGTAACCAAATATCTTCAATTGAATGCTGAGTCGGAGCGTAGGAGTGCGAATCTCAAACAAGTGATTTTCCAATCTGATTCATCTTGCATCATTATTCACCCATGACAAAAAGTCTTTAACCTAGAAAAGAAGAATGATATTTAGCGCCATCCCAAATTAATGCTATCCGCTTGTCGTTACATTGACTCATCACATACTTTAAATATTGACGGGGTGACAACCCCGTCAACTATCAGGTGCTTTTCACTTAATTGAACCTCATAACATCGGAAAGTGCTGTAAATCTTTTTTGCGAATGTTTTCTCCCCAGACCCCAGAGATGATTGACCGGATCGTAGCAGTTGCCCTTAATTTGATGAATCCGAACCATTTAAGACATTGGTTCACTCATTGCTGCTAATGTACCTCATAGCATCGCAAACTGCTGTAAATTGTGCAGAATTACCCCTCGACTAAAAACACAATTCCCAATTCCCCAATTTCATCGCATTTCCGCAACTCTCACAGTCTCTGTAGGGGGCATCATGGCTTCTTTAGCATTCAACTTTTGATTCAACTCACGAATCCGGCGCGACAGCAAGCGAATAATATTCACAGCAATTCCCGGCGTTTCATCAATCGCATCGTATAGCTGCATTTGAGTCAGCATCAAACACTCGGATTGTTCGAGAGTAGAAATAGAAGCCGAGCGAGGTTCTGCGTCAAAAAGCGACATTTCCCCGAAACAAGCCCCCGCTTTCAACTGTGCTAAATCCCGATCGCCTATATGCACCCGCACCGTTCCCGATACCAAAATATAGAGAGACCGACCTTCTTGTCCTTCCGTAAAAATCCTGTGCTTGGAAGGAAACGAAAGTTCATCCATTACCGATGCTAGACGCACGAGAAAATCATCCCGTAGTTCCTTAAAAATCGGAACCTCCCTCACAAACAATAGGCGTTCGACGCTGGTTAACATAATGAGATGCAATGATTAATTTAAACTTAAAAAAGGGAAGAAGAAGGAAAATAAAAACTGTTGACGGTTGACGGTTAACTGTTGACTGACAATAACAACTGCCAACTGACAACTGACTAATGTTACCTTTTTCCCCCAGCACCGAACTCTGCCATCATCTCTTCAACTTGAGCGGATACCAAATTATCGGGGTCATTTTGCAGCCTGGGCAACAATTCGACCAAAGCCCGCGGCGAGGCTATTTTCAAATAGGCTAACACTGCTTCGCGGACAAAACCCGTCGGGTGCTGCAGACAGACGAGAGTTTGTTGAGCCGTAAGACTCCAGCGCGCTTCTCTCGCCAAGTGAAAGCAGCAGGCCAAGGCCCAATCCGAAAGGAAGTGGCGCAATTCTAGCAAGCGGCGCAAACGATCGCTAGGGGCTAGAGGTTTGTAAACCATCAATTCCGAGAGGTTGCTCAATTTTTCTCTTTGCGAGTTTTGGTCTAACAAATTGATGAGCGATCGCTTCCTAGCTATATCCACAGTATTATCGAGAATTTCCAATCCCCTAGCAACCAAAGAAGGTTGGCCCGAAGCGATGTTGAAAGCAGCGGCTTGTACGGTGTCCAGCGGATAAAGAAACTTCATCAGCAAAAAACACCTATCCCTAGCATCAGCTTCCAACCCCGCCAGAGCCCGCTGCAACAATTGAGCCGTATCGTTTCCAGGTGCCCCGGTGCTGTTGGCATCCCGCTCGGAGAAATTGCCGTAGGTTGTTACCCCAGACAAATCTACCAGACCTGCATAAATTTGACCGATAAACATTAACTCCTGTTCGATGAGAGTTTCCAAGCCGCTGCGGCCGATGCGGTCTAGAACCCCTTCTATCCCCGCTTCCGAAGGCATTTTCAACAGGATGCGGAGGATGTTGCGCCTGGTAGTTCCCCAGGTCGTCATCAAATTGCTGACCAAAATGTCGATCGCCTCCGGAGTCCCTATTTGACCCAGAGCCGTCCAAGCTTGCAACCTGACCAAATCCGGCTTGTGGATGTCCTCAGCCAAATACACGAGCAAAGGAATGGCGTCGTTGTGAAGTTTGACTATAGCCTGCAAAGCCGCTTCCCTAGTTGATTTGTAACCAAGGCCGCGCAGCAGCGAAGGATAATATTCTTCCGAATGAGTAGACGAAATCACGTCTAACAGAGCGCAGCGCACTCGCAGAGATTCATCTTGCAACAGATTGGGGATGTGCAGCCGCAGTCCTTGCAAATAATCAGCTTCTCCCAGAGCCCGCGTCCCCATAACACGTTCCCGCTCTTGCTTGTGTGTCAGCATTTGCCGCAGCGTATTAGTAGCCTCTGCCTTTTGCTGGCGATCGCCCCTTCTCATAATTAAAGCAGCCGCCGTACCCCGCACCACCGGATCGACCGTCGGCTGCAAGTAAGGCCGCAAGCTCTCAATATTCGGTTCAGCTTCCGTCAGCCAGATGTAGCGCAAAGCCAAGGCCAGAACCTCCGGTGGCAAGGATTGTTGCGAGAGTGCGCGGACAGATTCTAAATATGCGGGGTTCGGGTGTTGCAGCATCGTTTCCAAGCTCTGGCGCTGCAAACCAGGGGACAGCGAATCCAGGAGGGGAGCCAGAACTTCTCCGACATTTTTGGGGTCAATTTGCGTCAGGAGTTCTATGCAAGAGCGCTTTTCATCTTCGCCCCCCGGCTTTTGTAGAGTTTCCACCACTGCGCGCTTGAGAGCTTTGAGGTCAACGTCTGTGACGCCCAAGCGCCCCCGCTCGGCACTTTTGACCAACAAACCCACGTATTGAGAGCGGATCAGCCATACGACAAACACCCACAACAGTGCCAATATTACGATCGCGCCAATAAATATCAAGCTTTGCTGGTCGTGAAATACATTTTCGTCTTGCTGGGGGAGTATCTTGCCTGTCACCCACAGCATAATCAGGATGGCTACTCCTGTAGCTCCGCAGGACAAAGGTTCGCCCACACCGTTGACCAAAGTTTGAATTCCCGATCGAATATTGTCGGGAATCGGTTGAAATAAAACCGGGCTAACGGTTTCCAAAAGCGTGTAGTGAAGCAGTTCGTCTAAAAATCTCAGCAATATTAGCCCGATAAACACAGATACTAGCTGGCCCAGAGATGCTCCTATGGTCAGCACCCCGAGTATAGCGATGCCCGCCGGCAAAATCATCGCCGTCACGAATACACCGATTCTTTCCACCAACCGGCTCGAAGCGAACCACTGAGTCGCCACTTGAAACAGGCCTTGTATGCCTTCATAAATGCCCAGGAAGCTAGCGATCCAACTAGCTCCGTCCCCCGGGTTTTGGTATTCTAACTGGCTGTAGAATTGGAAATCTACCAGCACGTAGACGACTTCTGCGAGGATGAAGAAACTGACTAGAGGTACAGCGTATTTTTGGAGCGGGCCTGTAACTTTGCGGGCGGTAAATTCTTCTTGGTCGTCGTCTTCGTCGTCATCCGTCCAGTGAGCCGTTTCCGGGAATGCTTGGCTGTATTTTTCCGTGAGGTAGTAGAGCAACACCGAGCCTGTCGCCACCATCAACCCCGATATGAGGGTAACGTTTTTGAGTCCGACTACGTACAGCAAAACAGGCAGAGAAAATCCGCTGACTACTCCAGCTACTAGATAGCCGCTACTGACTAGCGGATAGGTACGCTTGATTTCTCTAATATTAAACAGTTGGTTGGAAGTGATAGAAGTATTAAGGTCGTTGAGGACATAGCAAGCTTCTACCCACAGCCACATCAAAAAAATAGTAATAAAAGCGATGCTGACGCCAGCTATCTTAGTATTTTCGTAGCCGATGCCGAATCGAAACAAAAATAGCGGTATCGACATCATTGCCAGAACAACCACTACGGTGCGCCTTAGCGGCAGGATTTTTTGCAGCCACGAGTAGACAAATCCCAAGCCAGAACCGATAAACGCGCTGGCTATGTAGATCCAGGGCATTTTGTCTGCACCAAATTCATCTAGAAAAAGACCTACTGTGCTGAGTTCCAGCCAGATCAGACCGACGGAGGTTAGAGTGTAGACGAGGAACATCAGTATGGTTCGCTCTACTTCTTCCGATCGCAGGTTGAGCGATCGCAGCACTCCTTGTCTTACTCCCGCCGAACCGCTGATTTGAAAATTTTCCATGCAGCCTTGATTTTCCTGTGTGGTAGCTTATTCCTGACTGACTAACTTCGGAAGTCATCAGCTATCAGTCACCAGTTTATGACTGATGACTGCTTACTAATGACTATCTATTTATACTTTCTTGGGCGACAGCAGCATCATCATACTGCGTCCTTCTTTTTTCGGGGCTTGCTGCACTTCTGCGATTTCCTGCAAATCTGTGGCCATGCGCTTGAGCAAGTCCTCTGCGAGGTTGCTGTGTTGGATTTCCCGACCTCTGAACATGATCGTGGCTTTTACTTTGTCCCCAGATTTGATAAAGCGGTCTGCTAGTTTGAGGCGCACTTGGTAGTCGTGTTCTTCAATTTTGTAGCGCATCTTCACTTCTTTAACATCGGCAGTGTGCTGCTTCCGCTTTGCTTCTCGCGCTTTCTTTTCCTGCTCGAATTTGTACTTCCCATAGTCCATTACCCGGCATACGGGCGGGTCAGCTTTGTCGCTGACAAGTACGAGATCGAGTTCTTTTTCTTCTGCGAGGCGCAGCGCTTCTGCAGGCGTCAATATCCCTAGTTGCGCGCCGTCGGTATCGATTACCCGGATTTTGGGGTATCGAATATTTTCGTTGATCTGGGGTAGGTTGCGATTTTGTCTTCTTTCAATCACAGGCATGAATGGTTTTACAAGCAGTAGTTTAATAGCGAAGCTTCTTGATAGTTACAGGTTTGATCGGTCAATATTTCACGATTGACGATCGAACTGTTTTATAAGGTGTTACCCTTACCGGACGTACTACCGCGCCCTGTCTCCCCTCCGCTAAAGCCTTGGGGAATATTTGGACGATCGTAAATGAATTCTTACAATACTTGCTATTCTACTCAGTCTGGCTGAGTTTCTGCCTAGTTTTATTTTAACTTCACACACGATCGCCTGCCCCCTTGCCCGATTGATGACAAAACCGTCAAAAATTCAGGGTAAAAGCTTAAGGATGAGGTACCACCGCTTTTCCTAGCCCATCTCGCCCGGTCTGGCAAGTCCCCCAAGTCGCCTGATTTGCCTTGTAGAATAGGTATAAGCAAGTGTAAATTTATGTTGCGAGCTGAGGCAAAATTGACAAATTCTCTGCTGTGGCACCAACGGGTGGGAACTCAACGAGACTGGATGTGGCGGGGTTGGCAAACTCGCTACACTTATTTGCGGCAGACTTTGGGGCGAAATCAAGGCGCGCTCAAATCTCAAGATTCTGGGGCCCAGGCAATTGCGCCGCACGCATCGGGAACGCCGATTATTTTACTGCACGGGTTTGGAGCTTCGATCGGTCACTGGCGACAAAATCTCGCCCAACTCGCCGAAAACCAAACGGTTTACGCCTTGGATTTGTTAGGGTTTGGCGCTTCCCAAAAAGCCCCGGTCAACTACTCTGTGTCTTTGTGGGTCGATCAAGTTTATGATTTTTGGCTAACTTTTATCAGAGAGCCAGTAATATTGGCAGGAAACTCGATCGGCTCGCTGATTTGTCTGGCCGTGGCGGCGGCTCACCCGGACATGGTGGCCGGCACGGTGATGGTTAGCCTCCCAGACCCCTCTGTGCGAGCCGAAGCTGTGCCCGGATGGCTGCTTCCGGCGATCGAAGCTGTTGAAAGTTTGTTTGTTTCTCCGATCGTACTCAGGCCTTTGTTTTATTTTGCCAGCAAGCCTTCCTTTGTCCGTCGCTGGGTTGGCTTTGCCTACTCCAACCCCGAAGCTGTTACCGACGAATTAGTGGAAATTCTAGCAGGGCCAGCAGGCGATCGGGGAGCAGCCCGCGCCTTCTGCGCTTTATTTAAAGCTGTAGGCAGTTCAAAATTTTGCCCCAGTGTCAAGATTGTGATGCGAAATTTAACAATTCCCATGCTGTTAATTTGGGGCAAACAAGACCGGATGATTCCCCCTCGGTTCGCCCGACCCCACCAATTTGTCGAATGCAATCCCAATTATGTAGAGCTAGTTGAATTAGATAATGCGGGCCACTGTCCCCAGGATGAATGCCCGGAACAAGTAAATCAAGCAATTTTGAACTGGATGAGCCGGAATTTTGCACCTATGGGCGAGAGCCAATTGCAGCACTGTTGATTAGACATGGGGCCGTGGATTATTAAGGGAAAAAAATCACTTACGGGTATCGATCCCGCTCAAAAATAAATTTGCTAGAACTCGATCGCACCCGGTGGTATGGTATAGCAGATGTGGAAGGCTATAGCGACGAAGCTGACTGGGTAAAAAGAAGTCCGAGGGAAGGCCCAATCGACCGCTTAGGTTTCAGATATTAAGAACGTCCTAACCGTCAGGGCTGTTGCTATATTACAAAACTTCCCTATCTTGAGAGTCAGTCGATTTGAGGTTCGATACTGACTCCCCAGCGGCTATCTAGAGGCTTGAACTAACCTAAACCACTTGTTTGCTGTGGGCGAATCCTGCTTGAAATTAAGTCTCCGTCTTTCTGTGATGTCATGTATCTACTGTTATTGATTGCCCTTTTTTTAGAAGGTCAGAGATTGACACAATCACCAAGATAGTGTATCTTCTCTAACTGGTAGTACACATCCAAGTTATGCAGTTAGTCGAAAGGCAAGTCATTAAACCAAATCACAGGTTTTACCCAGAAGCCGATCGATTGTCTTTGCTGTCCAAAAAACTTTACAACTGCGATAACTATATCATCTACGGTCAAAACTTTTTCTCAGGTCAACAAACCAATGCTCTGGCTGTCGATCGTGCACTCAAAAACAGTCTAAAGGACAAAGCATTGCCAGCCCAAGTAACACACAAAACTCTCCCGTTACTGCTGAAAACATGGACTAGCTATCATAGTGTCAAATTGGCGGGCGCGATCGCGATCGCCCCACTAAGTTTCAAGCAGCACCGAAAATCCCTGAGTAAAAAATTCAGAAAAAAAGAGAGCAGGGGCGATATGGAGTTGTATTTAACTGTGAATCTGTTAGCAAAAAATTAGCAAAAAAGATTTTTCCAAAGAATATGTCAGTTTGTCTGGGACTAACATTTGGTGGCTTTGAAAAGTTACCTAAATCTTGGAAATCCGGATTGTTCCCGGGGTAAGTTGTTAAGTTATTGAGGTAGTTTAGGAAAAGTTAGAACACAACGCAAGTGTAAAGCGGATTATAACCCTTGCCGTAACGAGCTTCGCCAACATTAAAGAGCTATGAAACCCCTGCCTGGAAGAACGGTAAAATTCTACCTTCTAACTTGTACCTTCTAACTTCAAGAAGCACCTTGTTTCTTGCTCCTAAAAATAAATACCTTCCCTTGTGCCCACAATCTTTCAGTCTGCTTATAACCGATCGCCCCCAAGTATACGGGAAAGTTCAAAAATGCCGGGATCTGGCATTTTGGAGCCTGTTAACGCATAAAAAAGTAAATTTAGCCAACAACTGACGGCCCCCGTGCCCCCGGTCTGCTGGCGGCTAACTGCTGAAAGCCGATCGGGCAAGCAGCGCCCTTCCAGCTTTTGGCAGTAACGCAAACGAGGAAAAAACTGTCGTGAAATTCCACTGGCTACTACCGAGTTTCTTAAGTGTATTTTTGCTCGCCGGAGCCGCCGAAGCAGCTAGACTGCAATCTTGGCGGTTTGATGCTTCAGAGAACCGGCTTTACATTACAACAGACGGGGGAGTACAACCCAAGGCTCAACTGATTTTCAACCCGATGCGGTTGGTAATCGACTTGCCGGGGACGAGTCTGGGTCGTCCCTCGGTCAGCAAACCGCTCTCAGGGGCGATCGAATCGGTGCGGGTAGGGCAGTTTGACAACGATACGACCAGAATTGTGGTCGAGATCAAAGACGGGTTTACTATAGACCCTCAGCAAGTAAAATTCCGGGGGATTTCTCCGACCGAGTGGACAGTGGATTTGCCAACGCCGGTGCCGGGAGAAACTCAAAATCCGATTTCAGAGCCAGGGGGAGAAAGGTTATCGGTTGAATCTTCAGCATCCCAAGCCCAGTCGGGCGAGGCGACTGTAGTTCAGAACGTTCAGGTGACGGCGGACGGTTTTTTAGTCCGAACTGCGGGCGGTCGCCCCCAAATTAATTTTCAACAAAGTCGGGCTGGGGACATCGCCACCCTCGATATTGAAGGAGCTAGTTTAGCTGCGGGCCTAAGCAGCCAACAGCCTCAAACGAACGGTCAGCACGGGGTTGACCAGATTGAAGTCCGGCAACTGCCAACAGACCCGCCCGTTACCCGCGTGACTTTGCGGATGAAGAATTCTAATACTCAGTGGCGGGCATCTGTGAGCAATTTGGGCGGGGTTGTGCTATTGCCTGGAAGTGTAGTACGACAGCCCTCGGTTTCCCGCCGCCTGACTGTAGATCCTCCGGCTAGACAAGCTCAAGGAAATTTAGCGAGAGTTCAGTCAATTGATTTAGCCAGTAACGGCACGCAACTGGTGGTGAGAACTGACCGCCAAGTCTCCTATACCAGCGGGTGGGACCAGGGGTCGAGAGCTTACTGGATTAGGATCGCCTCTAGTTCCCTGGCGGGGGAAATTCCTCAGCTCGATGCCAACAGTCCTGTATCGTTTACTGCCAGCCAAGAAGATGCGGAGACTGTGGTGATTTGGGTGCAGCCGCGATCGGGGGTAGAGGTAGGCAGGGTGACGAGACCGAACCCGCAGTTGCTGTCTTTGCAGTTGCGATCGAATGCTAGCGCGCAGCAGCCTTTGACTCGCACTCCGAATTGGCAGCCTTTGCCGAGAAGGACTTTCGGAAACGACGATTTGCCCCAAGCTTCTAACCGCCGCGCCGTAGTAGCGATCGATCCCGGTCACGGTGGCCGCGATCCGGGGGCAGTCGGGATTCAGGGTATTCAGGAGAAGGAGATTGTTTTGGATATCTCGTTTCAGGTGGCGAGGCTGCTGGAACAGCAGGGCGTTCAGGTGGTGATGACTCGGACTGACGACAGCGAAATCGACCTAGAACCGAGAGTTTCTTTGGCGGAACGGGTGAATGCTACTTTGTTTGTCAGCATTCACGCTAATGCGATTAATATGAGTCGGCCGGATATTAGCGGGGTTGAGACTTATTATTTCAATAACGGCCAAGATTTGGCGAGGGTGATTCACGCCAGTATTTTGGAGGGTACAGGGGCGACTGACCGCCGAGTGCGGCAGGCGAGATTTTACGTTTTGAGGAAGACTTCTATGCCTTCTGTTTTGCTGGAGGTAGGTTTTGTGACGGGTGCTGAAGATGCTGCTAGGCTTTCTGACCCAGCTTACCGCAGTCAAATGGCGGCTTCGATTGCTCGCGGCATTTTAGTTTATCTTCAACAAAGATAATATATTGCCGGAGGGATTGGTAATTGGTAATTGGTAATTCGGCATTGGTAATTGGTAATTGGTAATTGGTAATTTTTCCTGATGACTGATCGCTGATGGCTGGTGCCTGCTGACTATTGACAACTGACTATTGACAATTAACAAATGACAACAGACTCTGGACAACAAAGAATCGGTATTTTTGACAGCGGCGTGGGCGGTTTGACTGTTTTGACCCAGTTGTACCGACAATTGCCCAACGAATCGATACTTTATTTTGGAGATACGGCGAGGCTGCCTTACGGCACTCGCACGCCGTCAGAAATTGTGGAGTTTGTCCGCGAAATTATGGCCTGGTTGGTGGAACAGGATGTGAAAATGGTCATTATGGCCTGCAACACCAGTTCTGCTTTGGCGATGGAGATGGTGCATGCTGAATTTGATATCCCTGTGCTGGGAGTAATTCTGCCGGGGGCGCAGGCTGCTGTGCAGCAAGGCAAGCGGATCGGGGTGATCGCAACTCCTGCTACGGCTGCTAGCAATGCTTATCGAAATGCGATTTTGGAGATGGACGATTCTTGCCTGGTCTGGCAGGTTAGCTGTCCGGCTTTTGTGCCGCTGGTGGAGCAAAACCGGATTCACGACCCTTATACTTGTGAGGTGGCTCGGGAATATTTGGCTCCTTTGATTCAGCAGCGCATCGATACGCTGATTTACGGCTGCACTCATTATCCGCTGTTGGCTCCTGTGCTGCGCTCGCTTTTGCCTGCTGGGGTGACATTGATCGATCCTGCGGTACGGGTGGTGGCTGCTGCTGCCAGAGAATTGGAGCTTTTGGGGCTGCGGAATCCTGGTACTGCGCTACCGACTCGTTTTTGCGTGAGCGGCCCCCCGCAGCAGTTTGCGGAGTTGTCGGTGCAGTGGCTCGGTTGTACTCCTGCTGTTGAGAAAATATCCCTGCCGACAGTTGTACGATCGCCCGTATCGCTGGAATCTGGCGAATAAGCCGGAAAATTTATAGGTTAATCTAACCCCCCAAAACTCAGGTAAAGCTGGATCTGGGGGGTTTAATTATTGCGATGTAACCTAGCAATTACACATCAATAGGTAATATTATTGAACAAAAGCTTTGATGAACAATGCAAATAATGTCCTATACGTGCTGGATCTCTTCAGCCTTGAACCATGTCACCCTATGTATCACAAGCAGTTTTACTTGTAGACGGCTATAACATAATTGGACTTTGGCCTCGACTCCGAGAGAAGCGCGATCGCGACGAACTCGAAACAGCTCGTCGCGAGTTAATAGAGGTTTTAGTTAACTACAGCGCTGTTCAAGATTTTGAGGCTCGACTGGTGTTTGACGCGCACTATCGAGATACTCCCGGCGTTAAAGAAATTATTACTAAAAATTTATCGGTGCACTACACTGACTTCGGTCAGACAGCAGATACTTATATTGAAAAATCTTGTGCTAGTTTGCGCTACGAGTTGCGATCGGTCAAAGGCAAAGGCCGCATGATTGTCGCCACATCAGACCGAGCGCAGCAATTGACCGTAGTTGGCTACGGTGCCGAATGGATGTCCGCCGAACAACTAGCGGCTGACGTAGAATCCACCGCCCGCCGCAGCGAGCGCCAGCACAAATCCCGCAAACACAATTCCAGTCGCTTTCTCGCCAATTCCCTCGATCCAGAATCCCAGCAGCGCCTCGCCAAGTTGAGAATGGGGCTGCATTAGCTGCTGAAACCCGCTCGCTGTCTGACAAAAAAAAAGTTTGTCAAAGGCCTTGCCAAATCGAGTAAGTTCAGCTATTGTTAGTAATTGTGGGTAACAAAAACCCCCAATCCTCGGTAGCTCAGTGGCAGAGCGGTCGGCTGTAATGAATGCAAGCCTTTGGCATCAACCAAAAGCCCTAGTGACATAGCAGCTCTATCCGGTAACGGATACTGAAAAATCGGGTGAATTCAAGGAAACCGCAGCACTTCGGGTGGCGGCAATCTTGAGCCAAGTCTGGCGAAAGGCAGCGGTTACGATCGCAAGTAGCCGGAAAGGTGCAGAGACTAGAGATGAGGAGCCTAACCAATAAATCTCATAGCGCCCGACATCCGACGACAGATCACAAACATGATTTGTAGGGATGATGAAATAGTCCGCCCCCTTCGGAAACGTTGGGATAAGTGTAACCGATTGGTCGTAGGTTCAAATCCTACCCGGGGAGTTAGTAAAAGTCTGAAGTTGGAATTTTCCAGCTTCAGATTTTTTGTTTTTATTTTCAGATATGTTTTTCTAGAATGTAGATCCAAACACTTTACGTGTATCATGAGCTATCGCGACATCATCACCATAGAGCCGGATAAGCAGCGAGGTCGCAAGCCCTGCATTCGTCGGATGCGGATTACTGTTTACGATGTTCTTAACTGGCTGGCTTCTGGAATTTCTCTTACTGAGATTATTGACGACTTCCCAGAACTGACAGAAACAGACATTAGAGCCTGTCTAGAGTTTGTGGCCGATCGCGATCGTCGTTTAGTTGCTTCGGTGAGTGTTGGTTGAAACTCCTATTCGATCAAATCTGAGCCGAAAATTAGTTACTCGCTTGGCTGATATTTTCCCTAATGCTAGTCATGTTTAGTTGCATGGGTTAGCAGAGAAAACAGATACAGAAATCTGGGATTTTGCTAAGTTGAACCATTTCTGTATTGTGACTCAAGATGCAGACTTTACCGAAAGAAGTCGGCTGTATAGTTCTCCACCGAAAGTAGTGTGGTTAAGATGTGGAAACCCACCCACCAATCAAGTTGAAACTCTGATCCGCTCTGGACAAGAAGCTATTCAAGAGCTTTTAAGTAATTCTAGCATTTACTGCTTAGAGCTTCATTGATTCAAGAGTAGTCCTGCTTACGCTGTAACTATCTCAGGCTTGATATCAGGTGATGCTGGCTGGAAGTGCAACACCATGATTTTCTCTCTTGGCAATCCGAGAGATTCATAAGTGCGTCCGTTGCGATCGCTAAATTTAACATCAAACGCTGCACCATCAGCCAACAGTTCAACCACTGTGCTAACTTGTCCGCGCCGCAGGTTGTATTCAGGAAGGTCAACGGTCAAGGCAACAATATCTAGCAATTTGACTGTATTATTTGCCACTCTTATCACCTCCAGGCACTATAGAGGATAGCCGGTTGTTAATCTTGGAATCTCTGAATCATGGTCAATAATCGAGCCACTCCGAGGATTGCACTTTTTGCCAACGCTATTATTTATAGTGCAGAAATGCAATCAGATATCAACTTGTTCATTGGGCTAGCTTTGGAGAAATACCCCAAATAATGATTCCTACTGATTTTAGTCTCTTGACGACAGCCTACTGCTGCTGACCAAGATAACCAATCTGACTTTCCCACACGAAGATGTTCAGACCTCAGTTCAGGTAATCCAAACCGGTTGTCGGGGATCTCAAGTACTTTTGCCTGTGTCAAGCTTGTCGCGTGAGGATGATTATATAACAATTCAATTATATTACCATAATTATGAGACTCCATAAGATAATCTTCTGTCATTTTGGCAAGCCAAAATAATTGATTTTCTGTTATATTTCTAGATGTTTTAAGGAATTCTTTGACCAGGTTTGATAGCTCGGTTTTGTCATTTAAATATCGGCAGTAAGTATAAACAGTTTTGCTAAGGCTTGGGAAACGTTCTAGAAAAATTTTCATTCTCTCTAAAACATCACTTCCATGATCTCGCAGTAGAATTAAAACCAGTTCAGCATCTTCTTCGTGAATATCCGGATCTTTTAAAATGTCTAGCAAATATTCGATTTGCTCATCACTCAGCTCCTCATATTCTTCCTCTTCATCCTGATCAAACTCGATACCAGAAACTTCAATAATATGTCGTCTAACTTGCAATAAACCGGCTTTAATAGTATCAACTTGTTTTTCAATATTAATTTCTTCCACTTGACCTATTCTTGTTTTTGCAGAATTCAAAAAAAGACCTTTTTCTCCTAACATTTTCTGAATTACAACAAAATCTGAATTAATTACACTCTCATCATTATCAAAAAGATAATAATCATCCATAAAGCGAAGCATAAGCTGACTTTTTATCAAAATCGAATTATCAACAAACTTTAAAAACTCTGCACCTATAACCTTACACGGATGCAATCCTTGGGGCAAACAATCGACAGATCTGCCAGCATTTATTTCTCGTAGAAACTGCCCAAAGTATTCTGTGTCCTCTAAACTTCGACCTCCTTCACTAAACCAACCTATAAGATCGTGATGATAAATTGAGTTAAAATACGAACTTATGTCAAACTTCGCGCTAAACTGATAAGATTTCTTACCCTCTGCGATAAATGACTTAAATTCTGCATAACTATGGGTTTGAGCAATGGGTTGCCCGCCTTCAAATCTATAACCAAAACTTTTTCTGTTTTCACGAAAATCTGAGCGAAACTTTTTTCTATTTCTATAAACAAGATCGTAGATAAATAATTCTGAAACAGGATCTAGTTTGACTGTTCGTCGAAGGTGAAAACCGGTTTTAGAGGCATAACAGTGAAGCTGAGGCAAAAATGAGTACTCTGGCTCTAATTTATTTAGTACTTTTTCATAGATATATTTAAGAATTGCCTCCGCATGATTCTGAATAAGAATATGAGTAGTAGCCAGGGGAAACAATGTTCTTGGGTAATCTTGTAAGAAGTATTGCAGCGTTGTCTCGTTCATGATCATTGTCTCATTTTGTTTTGGCCTAACCTATAATTGTCTTGCAGATCCAGTATGATACAGTATTTAACCTACAAATACCGCAGGTCGCTCACATATACCAACCCCTTCTTAAGTAAGGTGCGTCAGAAACGAGATTTTCTAGTTGCGTCAACTATGTGGCTGACGCACCCTACCGAATACTACCGAATACTAAACATCGCGTTCTGTCCGTACCCATTTAGTTTGCCGCTTCAGGATAAAACCTAGATACAAAGGGATTTTCCAAAGTATGTAAAAAGGTACGGATAAAAGGGTTGAACCGGAAATGTCGGCACGCCCGAATTTTGCCCATGCGCTGACAATTGAAACTAAAATTAGCAATCCTTGTACTGCTAACAAGACGGCGGGAAGTGAGGATGTTCCCAAGGTTGCTGCTAGTAATGAGGCGGCAAAAGCGGCTAGCCAAATAGCGACTAAAAGCGATAGGGGAGGGACGGATAAGTCGAGGGCGATCGCCAATAAGTCAAAACGTTTTTGCTCGACTGAAGCTGCTGTCAGCCGGGGAGTTTGAGTTAACAATGTCTGTATGTGACCGTGTTCCCATCTGGTTCTTTGACTTTTAGCTGCTTGCTGCTGCTGTGGCAAACACCCGGTGACGTTTGCTTCGGGGCAGAATACTGTTGGGTGTCCGGCGATCGCCAAATCCAAACTCATCTGCATATCTTCAACAATATTGCTGCTAGCTAGGGAAACCGATCGAATTATCGACCAGGGAAAAGCCATGCCAGTACCCGTTAGTAATGATGGGAATCCTAACTTTTTTAATCCGCTGGGACGAACTAAGTTTTTCACAAGAAATGCTAAAGCAGAAATGGAATCTTTAGGAGTAGGATTTGGTGGCTGTTCCATGAGATAAGTTGCTTGCACTGGTCTTTGTTCGGCAACTGCAACCCGGGCTAATTTTTCTATAGAGTCGGGCTGACAGATGCAGTCCGCGTCAACCATGATGACTACTTCGGGGGGGTCGGATTCGATCGACTGCAAGCCAAAATCCAGTGCGTATCCTTTGCCCTTGCGTTGTGTGTCTTGGCGCTCGATCGCACTTGCACCGCAGTTACGGGCGATTTCTGCCGTGGCGTCCGTGCAGTTGTCAGCAATCACTAACAGGCGGTCTTGAGGTGTTAGCTGCGGCAATATGGTGGAGATTGTCGCGGCAATTCCTGCTGCTTCGTTGTAAGCGGGAATTAAAACTACTACTTTGGGGCGGGGTGCTTTAGTTTCGGCTGTCTCGCCCTGGCCGGACAAGAAAGCTGCACTGCATTCTAGAAATAGAACTGCAACGGGAATTAGAAGGATCAGGGCGATCGCCCATAGCACAACATCAATCAATAGGAACAGTAGCTGATTTATTTCCACAATATCTAGTACCTTAATTTAATTTGTTGCGTTCGTTCAGTTCATGTAATAAAATTGCACCTGTAATAACTCAGCGAGCAAGCCTATCTTAAGTATCATATCATCTCCGGTAAAATAACCGTTATAACCTTTGTAGTGATGAATTAATTCGTTATAAAACTATTAGGACTGGCGTCCTCACTACCAATTAATTGAAGCGCGGTTATTGGAGCAGACATAATATAATATTATCTGCTGTCGATTCTGACAATCTTAAGTAAATAAATTTAATTAAACTCAACCACCTCCCGACTGGAGAAACCAGGTTTCTAAAAGAAACCTGGTTTCTGCGTTTTCTATTTTTAATCAACTAAACACTTAGTCGATGTTGAATTCATTCATCCCCTGTGGGTGGGCACTCAGGAAGCCATCTCCCAACTCAAAACTATGTTCAAGCTAAGCTGCATCGGGGATAGCAACAGGTTCAGATTTTTTGGTTGTGAACTGTGCGGGGGGTGCAAATTCTCTGAGATATCTCGACAGCGATCGCAAATATCCCACTTCTGCTTGAATCAGATCCAGCGTAGAAAGACTCTCAACTAAGTCATCAAACTCATCTGCCGTAACTCCAGCACTGTGCAATACTTCTTGGCTAAGCCGCCCGCAGATTCCTTGCAGGAGGAGTTGGATAATCTCGCTATAGTCAGTGATTTCCGTTCCGTAACCTTGCAATTTCTTGGGATTGATTCCCCATTGCAAAATCTTCAACAACTCTTCAGGGGCACTCCACGCAAAAGAGGAAGCAATCACTTCTTTTTCCGCTGCGACAAGAGCGTGCTTGATTTGCACTTCGGGGAAATCTGGATCGATGATTAAGCTTTCCAGCTTCGACACTTGTTTATCTAAGACGGGCAAAGAAAAAGGAGCTAATTCTACACTCACCATGTCGCCCGTATCGTTAACACTTCTAAAAGGATCTTCCAAAACATTAATTAAGAGGTGAATGTCTGTAGGCTTTTTCCAGTCAAATTGTCCAAGGAAAAACGGTTCTTCATATCCCGGCAAAAGTCCTTGAAAATAAATCGGCAGATTTTTGCCAGATTCAAGAATTTTATAAAGAGCTACTTCCAAAGTTTCTGTCGGCCACCCGAGATTACTTACGGCAACAAATTTCAGTTTGCCGGGAACGGACACAACCAGAGAATTCAGCAATAAATGTACGGCTTCAAAAAGATTTTGAGCAGTTACGTAGCGGTGGGGAGCGTGAACGTTGACAGTTTTACCTTGCTCTACTTTTTTGGACATTTGCTCGCAGAACAAGCTATTTTCCAACATATGAGTAAAGCGAACCATCCCGTAAGTGACATCTCCTTCTTGAGCTGCTTTGGCAAATTGCCATTCGGCAAACTTCTTCGAGGCGGCGTAAACTTCGGTTGTAAAATATCGAGATGTTTTGCCTGTGGAAGAGAAGATGCAGTGTTCTACGCCGTATTCTTCGCAGAGTTGGATGACGTGTTTACATCCTAACAGGCTGGTTGTAACTGTTTCTCGGATTTTGATTTCAGCTAGTCCGGGTTGGCGCTGGGCTGCTAGGTGAAAAACAATTTCTGGTTTTTCTACCTCAAATATGTGTTTGAGCGCGTTGAGGTTGCGAATGTCGGCGGCATAGAAAGTTACTGCACCTTCTCTGTTAAAAAGCGGGAGATTTTCTTCGGGGTTTTGACATCGGGCATTGTCTGCGGAAATGATTTTAGTTGCGCCTAATTCGAGGAGTTTTGCGATTAAGAAACGACCGACACATCCTTCTCCACCGGTGATGAGGATGGTTTTTCCTTTGATTTGGCTGCTGACTGCGGATGCGTATAGGTGAATAGTGCGATCGCGCACGTCGCTAAAAGGTTCGCTTTCTAATTGTCCGTCGGCTTGATAGGCTGCGATTAGCTGTGCGGTGAGAGTTTTTAAGGTCGCGAGGATTTCAGGATCTTGCGGTTCCGGGGAACCCGGGGGAACTAGCTGCTGGATGCGCTCAATTATTTCCGCTTTGCTGGCACCTTCAAAAACTTCTCTTTGGTTAAATGCACTCTTCACTTTTTTGGCTCCTTTAAATTCTAGAAATACTGTTGCGGATAAGCGACTTGTTAAACAAATTTTCGAGGGACAGAATCTTTAAAAGTCTGCTTGGTTTTAGAATTTTTTAGACTGAAAGCTACTTAATCGGAAAGAGACGCAATCTGCTCTGCTTGTAGTTTTATTAAGCGCTTTTTTAACCTGCTTACTTCTGCCATCGGCAAATATCGGCAAAGTCCGAATGTTCTCTGTCCAAAATTTGTCACTACAACTATATACTTAAATTGCTGATTGTTGGCAATACTCGGAACATATCTTTACTATTTCTTTGCAATCACCTGCGAGTTTTCACGCAATTTTAAAGTTTATGTAAAGTAAGGTCTACGTTTAAAAAACTTAACAATACACTCGATATTGATTATAGCATTTTACTCTTTAATTAGAATGTATTCTTTGTTACTAAACACACTTGATTTTTAAGTAAAAATACGCACACAAGCCCGGATCAAATATTTCCGTCTGCTAAAAATCTTGTTACTTGAGGGGTGGGGTAGTCCTGCTGTGCCTACCCCTGTATGTGTGCTACTACTAGGCGCGAACAATGCGTTCTTTTTTGCTGCCTTCAAAGCCACGAGCGTCCCCAACATCGTAGCCTCCTGTTCGCAAGCGACGGTCTAAATCGCTGGCTTCGGGAGAAGTTTTGGCCGCTTCTTCGATCGTCACTCTGCCTTCAAGCACCAGTTTGTAAAGACCCTGGTTGATAATCTGCATTCCTTCGTAAGTATCATGTTCCATTAATCGCAAAGCTTCATCATCAGCACCTTTCATCAAGTAATCGTGCATGGCAGGTGTATTCACCAAAATATCGTGAACTGCTACCCGACGATTGTCAACTGTGGGCAGCAAAAGTTGGGCAATTACCGCTACTAAAGAATCGCAAATTTGAATCCGCATCGCCTGTTGTTCCTCGGGCGGGTAGAGGTTCAACAATCGGTTAATAGCGTTAATGGCACTGCGAGTGTGGAGAGTTCCCAATACTAAGTGACCTGTTTGAGCTGCTTGCAACGCTGTATTGATGGTAACGCGATCGCGCATTTCCCCGATTAGAATTACATCGGGATCTTCACGCAAAACTGCGCGCAAAGCCTGCTGAAACTCGTGGGTATGCAAGCCGACTTCCCGCTGGCTGACCAAGCATTTTTTAGAAGGGTGAATGAATTCGATCGGGTCTTCAATTGTAACTACGTGCTTTTGCTCCATCTGATTGAGGTGGTCGATCATCGCAGCTACGGTTGTCGATTTCCCAGAACCTGTAGGCCCAGTAACTAATATTAATCCCTGCGATCGCAAAATGATACTTTTGAAAACTTCTGGCAACCTCAAGGAATCGATAGTAGGTATTTCCAAACTAATCAACCGCAATACCATCGCACCGCCGCTGAGGGAATCAAAACAGTTTAGCCGACACCGCACGAAGCCAGGGTAAAAAATTGCTGAATCTAATTCCTTGGTAGTTGCAAACTGTTTTCGCTGTTCGGGGGTGAGAATTTCAGCTAGGTAATGTTCAAAAATTTCTGGCGTTACTTTAGGGTGGGTGGTTGCTACTTGCATCACGCCGCGAATCCGAAATCGAGGTACTTGGCCGACTCGAATATGAATGTCGGAAGCTCCTGCGCTATGGGCATCTCTGACCATTTGTTCGATCGTACTGACTGGTTTCTCCACAGAAGACCGCTGCTGGGCCGGAGGGGGCGCACTCGGCGCTGGTGCAGGAGGCGGCGCGGGAGTTGCAGCCAAGGGCGGGGGCGGGGGCGGTGTGCGGCGGGCTTGAGCCTCTGGTCGAAGGGGTGTACGATTGTTTAATGGGTTCATTTTTTTGTCTCCAGTCAGTCTATTTTAGATTTTAGATTTTAGATTTTAGATTTTAGATTTTCTCCACAGATTAATCTGGGAGCAGGAACTAGAGTCTAAAATTTGGGGATCGACCCTGACCGAGTGTCGGGGGCTTGTATCCTTTTTTGGGCGGGGTCTATGTGATTTCTTGCGAAAAAATGCCCGATTTCTAATCTTATCGCTCGCAGCTAATTCGGTGTTAAATGCTGAGAATATTTTACAATTAGGCTTGATAGGACGATCGAGTAATTAACAATTTAAACTCCTATGAACATCGGTCACAAAATTGCCGACTGGCTCGAAAATCGCGCTGTTACCCCCGCCTACGCAGGTTGGCTGCTGTCGGGGATGACGGTTTTCTTTTTTGGGTCGGCGACTAATACAATGTCTGGGTGGCTGTACGTGCTCAGCGGTGGGGGTTTGGCGCTTTTGGGAGTAGCGGCGGTTTTGCCTGGAAAATCGCTCCGTTCCTTGGAAGTCCGTCGCCGCCCGATCGAACCGGTGAGTGCGGGCGATCAAATCACCGTCGAACTAGAAATCGAAAATAGCGCCCGCCAACCTAAGACTCTGTTGCAAGTGCTAGACATCTTGCCGTTTGTATTAGGAGAACCCGTCGTCCGCCCGATCGAAGTCATAGAGCCTAACAGTATATACAGGGATACATACTATCTAGAAGTCCGGCAGCGCGGGGTCTATCGGTGGCAAGAGGTAAACTTGAGGACGGCGGCACCTTTAGGGTTGTTTTGGTGCCGGCGCAGCCGCCCAGTCAAAGCGGTGGCGGTTGTGTATCCACAAGTTTTGCCGTTGAGCGCTTGTCCTTTGATCGATCGCATCGGTCAAGAAGACAGCCCGCAATTTTACAATCGCAGTCGATCGCAAACTGCTACCGAAGGCCTCACCCGCAACCTGAGACCTTACCGCCACGGAGACCCCACCCGCCTGATTCACTGGCGCACCAGCGCCCGCTACGGAGAACTGCGGGTGAGAGAGTTAGAAGTTGCAGCCGGCGGTCAAGAAATTATTATTGCTCTCGACAGCGCTGCGGCGTGGCAGCCAGAAGAATTTGAACGAGCCGTGACTGTAGCTGCGTCTCTTTACTTCTATGCTAGCAAGCGCCTGTTAAACGTCAAACTTTGGACGGCCGGGACTGGACTCGTCTCGGGCAACCGGGTAGTTTTGGAAACTTTAGCTGCGGTTAATGCTGGGGAAGATGGGGTTGAGAATCGGCCGAAACTGCCGATAATTTGGCTGACTCAAAACTCTGCAACTTTAAGCACTCTTTCCCTAGGCAGCCGCTGGGTGCTCTGGCCGTTGGCAACTGCTGAAACAGGCGAAAAAATGTTAGTCAAACATGAGTTACCCGGTTTAGAAATTCGCTCCGGGCGACCCTTAGAACTTCAGTTACAAGATCCTCTGGAAAGAGCGATTAGTTATTAAAACAGTCCCCGCAAGCTTTTCGGGAAAGAGCGATTAGTTATAAAGATTAACTTCATGAGTTTTTAGGTATCAGAAACTTTTTCCCTTTTAAATCACATATTTTGGGCGGCCTAAGAGTGCACACCACAATATTTTAATTCTAGAGAGATAGTTTAATTTAAATGGCGATCGGCTCGAATCGAACTCTTTGCCGGACAATAAAATCTCAATCCCTATCACTCTATAGTGTCGGGGAGAATTTCGACTACATACTCCGGTACATATTCGGGTCGATTTTCGGATCGATTCGGGGGCACATTCTGGGGAACCTTCTCCGGTGGATGTTCGAGCCTGACTCGCCGGATCGGGAGATTTGCAATTAGTGCTGTGGCCCGCTGGTCGCTCTCCAGCGAGAACTCAGACCCGGTGGTATCGATTTCCACGTAGCGAGATACCACCTCTAGAATTTCTCGGCGCATCGACTCAACCATTTCTGGGCTGAGTTCTGAGCGGTCGTGGGCTAGAACCAGTTTGAGGCGCCGTTTTACCTCGTCGCGGCTGTTGTCAGGGGTGCGCGGGAAAAGTCGTTCGAGAAGTGTATATATCATGGGTCGGGCGGGTTTGTCAAGGGTTAGGCATAGAAAAGGTCATACCATTTTCGATTTTCGATTTTCGATTTTCGATAGGGGAATCACTGATTCCCGTCTGGTTTGGAGCTGGTCTACAGTTTCATTCTTTTTGGGAACTGCTGTCACTGGGGGAAAATTTGGGGTAGTTTTTGTGATGCGGTCGCTGCTGTTAAAGATCGATCGCCAATGAGCACATCACATAATTTTAGTATTTAAGAACTTGCGGAGGCGAGTAAAGAAGTTTTCCCGACGGGGATTGAGATCTAGAAAATCAACTTTTTCGCCTTCTAAGCGGCGGGCAATATTGTCGAAGGCAGTTCCAGCTAAAGAGGCCGTTTCCGACAATACTAATGGTTCGCCTCGGTTGGTGGAAACAATGACGCGCTCGTCGTCGGGAACGACGCCTAACAGCGGAATGGCGAGGATTTCCCGCACGTCTTGTACCGACATCATATCATTTGCCAGCACCATTGCGGGTCTGATCCGGTTGACGATCAGGTTGATTTTCTTGACGTTGTTGGCTTCCAGCAGACCGATGACTCGATCGGCATCGCGGACAGCAGCGATTTCGGGAGTGGTGACAATTATCCCTTCTTGAGCCGGCGCGATCGCATTTTGAAAACCTTGTTCAATTCCAGCAGGAGAGTCGATCAAAATATAGTCGTATTTGGCTCCCAACATCCCCACAAGCTGCTTCATTTGCTCGGCGCTGATGGCATCTTTCATCCGAGTTTGGGCAGCCGGCAACAGCACCAAGCGCGGCTGCCGCTTGTCTTTCACCAAAGCTTGCTCTAACCGACACTCTCCAGCGAGAACTTCTAATGCCGTGTAAACAATCCGATTTTCTAAGCCCAGCAGCAAGTCTAAATTTCTGAGACCGAAATCGGCATCAATTACGGCAACGTTCCGCCCCCGTTTAGCTAAAGCCATGCCGAGATTGGCTGTGGAGGTAGTTTTTCCTACCCCGCCTTTCCCTGATGTAACAACAATAATGCGAGCCATAAGCGATTTTTGATTTATTGGGAATTGGTGATTGGGAATTAGTTATTGGTAATTGGGAATGGTAATGGGTAATTGGTAATGGGTAATTGATATTATTCTTGGTTGATAATTAGCAATTATTCTTTGGTAATTTGGCAGTAATCTGTAATTCACTGAATAACAGCAGATTCCACGTTTATGAAGGACACCCGCTTATCGCTCCCCCGCCGTAGTGGCACGGCGAAAGCCTTTGCCCCTACTTCATAAACTCACAACTCTCCTTGTTTTACTAATTCTCTATGAATTTGCACTTAAATTTTAAATCGTCTTTTAGTGACTGATTTAGCCTAGGCAAAAATTATCAAGTGCAGGCTGAAAGAGAAAGAGTATTACCAATTACTCATTACTAATTCCTAATTACCCATTATCGATTACTCATTACCCCCGACTAACTGCGATTTGTCAAAATCAGAGGCTCTACCGATCCGAATCCCTTGAGGCGTCACATAGGCGACTTCCGGGAAAAACTGAGCGGGTGAGGTTTCTGGGCCTCTGGCAACATACTTAGCAATCCTAATCACCATCGGTTCCATCTGCAAGGTCATAATCACGCTTTTGGTGTTGCCACCGGCACCGGCGTGCACGACTCCCCGCAAACGGCCCCAAACTAGGATATCGCCTCCGGCGATGACTGATCCGCCTGGATTTACGTCTCCCAAAAGTACGACGGTGCCTGGATGGCGAATTTCTACGCCCGATCGCACTGTCATCTGCAAATATAAAGGTTCCGCCAGCGATTGAGGTTTTTGGGCGGCGGCTTTATTGAGGGAAGAAACCGGAGGCTGCTGTTCTACACAATAGCCAGCCGTTGCTGCTGCTACGGCGGTTTGGCGGCGACTGGTGTGGACTCGTTTGAGTTGCAGTTCTACTTCGGAGAGGGCATCGGCGATTTCTTGCAGTTGGCGGATATCTAAAAGTCGATCGCTCCCCATCAATTGTACTTCTGCGTTTGGCTGCCAAAAGCGTTCTCCTGCATTCAGCCTGACTTTTAGCTGCTGCCAAAGTTCAGTCCAAGTCGAGGCGGAGGCTGTTGCGGGTTCGCTATTGGTTTCGGGGGGGAGTAGCAACAGTAGCTGTCCATCTTCGGTTTTGAGTCGGACTTGCAGCTCCAAGCTGACTTCGGGTGTTGATTGAGGGGCGGCAGCAGCGGCTGCGGCGGAGGCATCGGGTGTCATGGGACAGTTTGATATCGGGTAGGGACAGGTTAACATCAATATTAGCCTGACTCGTCTTTTGCCTCAGCATTTGGGAGGAAAAGTCTTGTTTTTTTATTTTTAACGACAGCTAGGGCAATTCTCTTGTGTTTGTGAACGAGATTTTGTTTTAATGAACCGCAGAGGGCGCAGAGGGTGCAGAGAAAGAGAATTAAGAGTTCAGAAGAGAGAATGAGAGAAGTTCACAAATTTGGTATTGATTGTGAACGATATTTTGTTTTAATGAACTGCAGAGGGCGCTGTTGACACAGAGAAAGAAAATTAAGAGAAGAGATAAAGAGAGAACTTGACAAGTTGGGCATCGATTGTTATACACGCAGATAAGATGCAGATAGAAATAATTTTGAAGGCTCTAGCGCTTAGTAATTATTAATTGTCAATTACGTTATGCAGCAAATAGAACATTATCGCGGCAGTCTTCTCGGTTTAGCAGTTGGCGATGCTCTCGGAACAACTTTAGAGTTCTGTCGCCCTGGAACGTTTGCGCCTATTAACGATATGGTTGGCGGCGGCCCGTTTCGATTGCAACCGGGCGAGTGGACGGACGATACTTCGATGGCGCTTTGTTTGGCTGAAAGTTTGATTGAGAAAGAAGGTTTCGATCCAGTCCATCAGTTAGAAACATACTTGCGGTGGAAGCGAGAGGGACATTTGAGCAGCACTGGTGAATGTTTTGATATTGGCAATACGGTTCAACAAGCACTTTGGAAGTTTGAAGATACAAGAAAACCTTACTGCGGTTCTACCGATGCTGGGACTGCTGGCAATGGTTCGATTATGCGCTTGGCTCCCGTGCCTTTGTTTTATGCTAAAAATCCTTTAGAAGTAATAGAAAAATCTGGAGAAAGTTCTCGAACTACTCACGGTGCTGCTACTTGTGTGGATGCCTGCAGTTATTTTGGTGCTTTAATTGCGGGGGCTGTGAATGGAGTTGCTAAAGATGTGTTGCTTTCGGAAAGATATTGTGCGATTTCGGGATATTGGGCAGCAAATCCCCTGGTAGCAGAGATTGATGAGATTGCGGCGGGTTCTTTTAAACGGCGACAACCTCCTGAAATCAAAGGTACTGGTTATGTTGTCAAGTCTTTGGAGGCGGCACTTTGGGCTTTTTACAACAGTTCTTCTTTTGCTGAAGGCTGTTTGTTGGCTGTGAATTTGGGCGACGATGCGGATACAACTGGTGCGGTTTACGGACAGTTGGCGGGGGCTTTTTACGGAGAATCTGGTATACCGGAAAAATGGATCTCGCAATTAGTCGATCGCACTTTAATTGCATCTTTTGGCGATCGGCTTTTGACTTTATCTAGATCGCTCTGAATACTTATATCAGTTTTCAACCTTCTTTGTTTTTACAATGACTCGCAACTTGAGTTAATATAGATAAATTTACACAAAAATTGCTGGTTGAGGGTTAATACAATGGTACTCGAAGCCCCGTCTATCAAAGCCAAACCAACCGTCACCTGGGAACCCCTACCAGCTAACTTCGTATTACCCGACGATCCGGTGGAAAATATTCAACAACCTTCTCTCGCCGCTGGTCTCACCGATGCACTGGGAGCCGCAGGATGTATCCAGCCAGAAATGCTGATTGCCTCTAATTTGGGGTTAGTCGCCACAGTCAATAAAAAGATTGTTGTCAAAGCTCCAGACTGGTTTTATGTGCCGCAAGTGCATCCTCTAGCAGAGGGGGTAATTCGCCGTAGTTATACTCCTCATACTGATGGTGCTAATGTGGCGATCGTGATGGAGTTTCTCTCAGAAGCAGAGGGAGGAGAACTATCGGTCAGAGCAACTCCGCCCTATGGAAAACTCCACTTTTACGAACAGATTCTTCAAGTACCTACTTATGTCACTTATGACCCCTACGAAGGTATTTTAGAAGTGCGCTATTTGCAAGATGGGCGGTATGTTTTACATTCAGCCAATGAGCAGGGGCGGGTGTGGATTCCCCAACTGGAACTATATCTCGGGATTTGGTCGGGGGAAAGGTTGGGACAAACCATGAACTGGCTGCGTTGGTGGGATGATCGAGGTAATTTGTTGCTGTGGAGTTCAGAACAAGCTGAGCAAGAAAGGCAAAGGGCTGAGCAAGAAAGTCAAAGGGCTGACCAGGAAAGGCAAAGGGCACAACGATTGGCGGCTAAGTTGCGCGAATTGGGAGTTGATCCAGATTGAACGCTGATTGAAAGCTAATTTACGATCGCCCTTAATAGACAGGGCTTACGCAACCATCTACCAGAATACGCTCAATCCCCGCCAGATGGCACCTACAAAACGCTATATTTTGTTGTGCGTAAGTCCTGAATCGAAAATCAAAAATCGAAAATCAATTGACGTATGTAGCAATTCGTGATATTTTTATCCGCATTTGTCTGGATATAAAAAATATTTATGAATAAATCTTAAGTTTTAATAAAATTTAGTATTATAATTTTGGTAACTTCCAACTAAGTATTTATTCTCACTATGGTAGCGGATCAATTTCCTTGGCTGACCGCAATTGTCATCCTACCCCTCCTAGCTTCCCTCGCCATCCCTTTTGTGCCCGATACCGACGGCAAAACCATTCGCTGGTATGCCCTAGGCGTAGGCATTGCAGATTTTGTATTAATGTGCTGGGTGTTTTGGACTCATTACGATCCAAGCATCTCTAGTTTCCAAATCGTAGAACAATATCCCTGGATACCTTCTTTAGGCCTCAACTGGTCTGTTTCCGTTGACGGACTGTCAGTTCCGTTGGTATTGTTGGCGGGATTGGTGACGACACTATCAATCTTTGCAGCCTGGGAAGTTGATCGCAAGCCACGACTCTTTTACTTTCTGATGCTGGTGATGTACTCCGCACAAATAGGAGTGTTCGTCGCCCAAGACATCATGCTGCTGTTCATTGTGTGGGAACTAGAATTAATTCCGGTGTACCTGCTAATCTCGATTTGGGGCGGACAAAACCGTCGCTACGCAGCTACCAAATTCTTGATTTACACCGCAGGCGCTTCCATCTTTATTTTGATAGCTGCCTTAGCAATGGCATTCTACGGCGGAGGCACCCCCACCTTCGACATGGTAGAACTAGGCTTGAAAGACTACCCACTGGGTTTAGAATTACTGCTTTATGCGGGATTGTTAATTGCCTTCGGCGTGAAACTGGCGATTTTCCCCTTCCACACTTGGCTACCTGATGCCCACGGTGAAGCATCTTCTCCCGTGTCGATGATTCTGGCCGGCGTATTGCTGAAAATGGGCGGATACGGACTGATTCGGCTGAATTTGGAACTTCTTCCCCAAGCACACGTTTATTTTGCACCAATTATGGCGGTGCTCGGCGTGGTCAATATTATCTACGGCGCGCTGAATTCCTTCGGCCAGTCGAACATGAAGCGCCGCTTAGCGAATTCGTCGATTTCTCACATGGGATTCGTGTTGTTGGGTATTGCTTCCTTCACGGATTTGGGAATCAACGGGGCGCTGTTGCAAATGATTTCCCACGGTTTAATCGCCTCAGTATTGTTTTTCCTGGCTGGCGTTACTTACGATCGCACCCATACAATGATCATGGACGAGATGGGCGAGATTGGGAAAGTCATGCCGAAAGTGTTTGCCTTGTTTACCGCAGGTGCGATGGCCTCTTTGGCACTCCCCGGAATGAGCGGTTTTGCTAGCGAATTGTCCGTGTTTGTGGGCGTCGCAACTAGCGATATGTACAGCAGTTCTTTCCGGGCTGTGACAGTGTTCCTGGCTGCTGTGGGACTGATTTTGACCCCGATTTATTTGCTCTCGATGCTGCGACAGTTATTTTACAACTGTGGAACACTAGCGGCTTGCGACCTTGAAGATCTAAATTTGCAGAATCAGAGAAACAATCTGGATGAAGCGGTTTGTTTTGGTAATAGTTGCGTTTTGCCTGGTGATGCACCGTTTATTGATGCTAAACCTCGGGAAGTGGCGATCGCATTTTGCTTTTTGATACCGATTGTCGGCATTGGTTTTTATCCCAACATGGCCATGCAAGTCTACGACGCGAAGACTGTGGCGGTGAACGCAGAAGTCCGCCAATCTTACATCCAAATTGCTCAAGACAATCCTGAGATTTATGCGAAGGGATTTTTGGTTCCCAAAATTGCCCAAGCTCCAAAAGTGCCGACTTTGGGCAAAATTACCGGGTCTGAATCTGCATCTGTTTTTGGCCTGGTCAAATAATTTTATCGAATTCTGTTTTTGTTGAAAATTGGGCGATCGCTTTTGTCAAAGGGCGATCGCTTTTTTCTTATCGCTGAATTTCTGAAATAATTTGCGCCAGATTCTCCCTAGCATATCCCACCTCAAGAATCGATTTATCCTCCAGTTCAGAGGCAACTTTATTCAAGATATTTAGCGGTTCTTCAGAGCCTGTCGTCTTCAAAAACAACAGTTGCAACCGATTTTTTAATAATGCTAAAATAGAGCTACTGGGTTCGCCTTTATCCCCTTTCCGTTTAGCAATGTTGATGCTCAATTTGTGAGTTTTCAACAGCCGCATTCTTTCTATTCCTTGGGTCTTAACCGTCTCCAAAACCTCCGCTCGAATCCGATCGACTAATCTGTCGGTCACATATTGCACGATCAAAGGCTGAAGCATAAAAACCGTTTCCCCGCCCTCACTAATTTTTTCAATCAGCGAGCGACGACCCAGAGAATCGAGATTTTTTAGCAAATCTGACAGCGATGAATTGGCCAACATCTGCTCTCGTAAAGTTGCCAGGGAAATCTGGCTTTGAGCAATAGCAATCCAGTAGGCAATATCTTGTTCGGAACTCGACATTCGATCGAACTGCTGCGCCAGCAAATTGCTGATATGTTCTTCAATAAATAACCCCGTTGCTTCCAAAAGCTTTAAAACATTTCCCTCGAAAAACTCGTTAATTGTTGTCGCTACAATCTTTAATGCTAACAAATTGCCCCCGTACCGGGACAACAAGATTTCCAACTCTCGATCTTGAGCCGACAAACCTTTTTCTTGGAAAATTTTCCGCGCTATTTCCTCGGAAATAGCAGGTTTTAAAGACCGCACTTTTTCTCCCGCCAGCAAAGCCAGTTCCGTAGGTTCTTCCGAACTAACTAGCAGTAAACAGCTATTGTGATTGACCTCACACAGCCGGACAATTAAATCTCGATATCCTTCGTAGCCCTCCCGGTAGTGTCCCGCTAATTCTTCGGGTCTGAGAACTGCTTCAAAATCGTCTAAAATTACCAGACAGCGGTGTTTCCGCAGATACTCGACCAAGCGCGAAATTTTGCTGTTGAGGTCGATGGGTACATCGGGTTTTGGTTGGTTAGAAAAAAGTTGAATTAAGCTCCCTAGGAAGTCGGATGGTGCTGGTGCCGATCGCAGCGATCGCCAAATCACAAAATCAAACTCATTTTGTACCTGTTTTGCCAACTGCACCGACAGAGTTGTTTTGCCACTACCAGCCAAACCCAGCAGCGCTACCAGGCGACAATTATCTGATACAATCCACTGCTTTAAAGTAGTTAATTCTTCAGTCCGTCCGTAAAAAACTGAAACATCCGGTGCTTGGCCCCAATCTTCCTGTCGGTGTCCGTAAGCGTTGCCCTCGGAGAGGCTCGCCATCTTCAATAGAGAGCCTTTACCTCGACTAAAATCGCTCGTTCCCTGATCGGTGTGGTATGAAAACAGCAACTGATGCCTCAATTCCGAAAGCTTTCCAGGGCCGTTCCCCCCGATCTGAAACTTTTTGTAAACTTCGCCGAGTCTTTTGCGAACGGCGATGTCGCTAATGCCAAGCTTTGTGGCGATCGTCGCCGTAGATTGACCGTCGAGAGCCATCAACACAGTTTCTAACTCGGCATCTGTGACGCCGCGCTGTTTGGCGATCGTTTGCACAAAGTTTTGAGGAATCGGAGTAGTCAAGGTAGGAATCTCGCCTATACTAAAAAAATCTATCTTCTATTATATTGTGTGAGTTCTCGCGGGCGAGCAATTGAATCGAATCTACCAACGTTCAGCTTGCTTTTTGTTGTTTGGGCAGTTTTAGATATTTATACCCAATTATCAATTGTGAGACCTGTTAAAAAAAATGCAACTGTAGGCAAGCTCCAAACCAATACACAATCAGTCATTCCCAATTCTTCTATTCTTTAATTCTTTAATCTAAGATGGTATGAGGAACGCGGAGTTGAGCGGCATTAATTGTTGCTATTTCCCTACCCGTAAAACCTATTGTAGAGTGGAGGCGCGGCGCTTAATTTATAGCACCCAACCATAAATCTCCAACCGCACCACAACCCACCGCCAACCAAAAACCGGGTAAATTTACAATTTTTGAAAGCAACGCTGTATCAGCCAAAAATTGTCGCACTAGCGCGGTATTCTTGGGCAGAAAGCAGCCGCCAACTCCCATCACCCACAAGTTCCAAAACCTGCTGGTGATATTTCACTAAACTCACTCGGTGGCCGACACTCACAAACGTAGTTTTAGTGGCTTGCAATTGCTGGTATAAATGTTGCTCGTTCTTCAAATCCAAAGCACTTGTCGCCTCATCCAAAATAGCGTATCTAGGTTCCGTCAATAACAATCTAGCGAAAGCTAAACGTTGCTGTTCTCCCAGCGACAAAATCTCACTCCAATCTAAATCCGCATCAAAACCGCCCAATCTGTCTGGCAAATCTGCTAAATTTACTGATGCCAAAACGCGGCGCAATTTTTCCTCATTAACCTCGCTGCTGGTATTGGGATACAAAAGTTGCGATCGCAAACTACCCAAAATCATATAAGGACGCTGCGGTAAAAACAGCATTTCCCCCAATTCCGGCCGCGCCAAACGGCCCGTTCCCGAGTCCCACAAACCCGCAATTGCCCGCAGCAAAGAACTCTTCCCAGCACCGCTTTGCCCGACAATTAACAGTCCTTCACCGGGCTGCACTGCTAGCGACAAATCCCTAATCAAAGTCTTTTGATGTTTCGGAGTATCTAAAGTAACGTGTTCCAGTGTCAACTGAGAATCTACTACTACATCTATAGCAGTTCCTCCGGCACGAGATACCGCTTTTTCCGCTTCCAGAGTATCTGTAAATACAGTCAAACGATTGATACTAGCGGCAAAAGAACTCAGCGGCTCAATCTGAGTTACAATTACAGAAAAAGCGCGCAAAACCTGACTGAAAGCAAAACCAGCTTGACTGATATCTCCAAACTCGATGGTACCACTTTGATCGGCAAAATAAGTTGGAGCTAGAAACAAAGCCGGAATAATCACAACGGCATATCCGTATCCAGTTGTGAAATAATCTAAGTTCCGCTGCCAACCAATTAGCAAATTAAAATTGCGGAATACTTCCACAAATCGCTGCTTTATTTGAAATGATTCTTGCTCCTCCCCTCCATAAAAAGCAATAGATTCGGCGTTGTCGCGAATGTGAACCAGCCCGTAGCGAAAATTTGCTTCTTTTTTAAGTTGCTCGAAATTCAAAGGTACTAATCTTTGACCAAAAACTAGAGTAGCGGTCGTGCCCACAATAGCATAGATAATCAGAAAAATCGAAAGTTCTTTTGAGATAGACCACAGGATACCAGTAAAAGATATAATATCAACTATTGAACCCAGGATGATCAGCATAAATGACAAACTTGTCCGGGTAAAAGAGCGGACATCTTCGGAAATTCGCTGGTCTGGATTGTCAATTTCCTTGTGTGAATTTATTTCGTAATAAGCCCGATTCTGAAAATACTTATCGAGGAACTTATTAGTCATCCACTCCCGCCAGTAGAGACCCAATTTATCTTGGGTATAGCGGTAAATTACCACAATGGGAGTGCCTACGACAAAAACGCTCGCATAGACAAAAAGATACTTCCAATAATTGAGCTGGTCTTTCTTTGCCAGTGCTGTGTCAAAAAAGTTACTGACGTAGCTAATTATGACATTCAGACCGCTGACGGATAGGGACAATAACAGCAATAAAGCCAGTAAGGCCCACGATTGCCACTGCGGGATTAATCTGCCTTTGAAAAAGACAAAAGCGCTGAAAGGAAGAATTAACATTAAAGCCACGATCGCAATTGCGGGCGAATTAATAATTCCTTTCAACAAAGTAACTAAGCCTGCAGCAATACTATTGACAAATTCGGGAAATAAGACTTGAGTACCCAAACATACAGCGCTGACGAGCACAAACATCGCAGCGAAGAGAAATATCAACAGCAGCGCTACTAATCCTAAAAAGATTCTGCCACTCCCAGGCTCTAAAGGATAAAAGTAAGGTTGAGCGATCGCAATAAATCTCTGCCACAACTGACGGTCAAATCGATTCATCTTTGCTGTTTACAAAACTACTTTGACTGTTCTAACATATCAAGTCTTGTGACAAACTGCAGCAGTAATTTATTTCGGAGTTTAGCGAAAAAATTTGTCTCATCCAGAGACGGAAACTTGTTTTCCGAGTTAACTGGTGGAGAGAAAAAAATTGGGAGCTTAGTTCAAGCTCTTTGATTCATCTGTGGAGTCAATCCTTTAATCTCAAATCTAAAATCTCAAATCGATTGGATCAGAAGCAGTGGCGCTTTCGCCGGACAACTCCGACTGCAATTTGCTGCTGTAAAATCGCTGGCTAATTCCTAAAATTACTTGTTTCATTACCCAATACAAAACAGCAATTACTACAAAAGTTACAACCATTACTAAAACCGGACGCTTGCCTATCAAATCGTTCATTACTGTGTTAACTAGCGCATCGGGATTAGTAAGAATGTCCCAAGTGTTGAAGCGGATAAATCGCCCTAAATAAATGCCGATCGCCGAAAGTGCGTGTATAGTTATCTCCGTTGCCAGGATAAATCTACTCCAACCCTGTTGCTTCAAATAGTAACCCAAATTCATCACCGACAGCACGTAAGCCCCAAACCCAACCAGCATAAACGCCAGATACTGCGGGATTAAAGCTAGAGTCACAGTCCACACCGAGTTCCCCTCTTTAATCTGCTCAATCAGGTGAATGATATCAGTTAAAACGTAGGGCGCATTAGGCAAAAATGCGATAAACCAGAAAAAACCGCCCCACCAGCGGAGAGAGCGAACTCCGCGCTGCCGCAGTACCCAGATGTCTAAAGCCATCAGTGCTAGCGTAATCGCGATCGCCCCCAAAACGTAAGTTTTGCCGACATCTTGCACAATATGCTTCAGATAGCCTAAAACATGGCGCGTACTGGGCAAAAAAGTAGCGCCCAAGAGAAAGGCCGTACCCCACAGCAGCCAGCGCGATCGAGGTTTGCGAAACAGCCAAAAACTCAAGCCCAGCGGTACTAAACTCAAAAACAAATTCCAAGACATCCAGCGGACATTGTGTCCCATTGCTTGCAGCGCTTCCAGGATTAATCCCATCATGTCAATTTTTATACAATTAAAGGTTTGATGCAGGACCGCTTCATTCGCAGCTTCCGTCTATTTTAGTCTTTAAGTTGTAGGGTGAGTCAGCTTATCGCTGCGCGCCTGAAAATCAACAACTGCTGACGCATACTAGCGCTGTGGAGTCACTCTCAAATCTCACATAGACGGGTGCACCCTACCACTGTGGAGTCAATCTAAAATCTAAAATCTCAAATCGACTCGTGCACCCTACTGTTTATAAACTTTGTCGATCGGAATCTCAATCTTAAAAGTCGTTCCGCATCCTATGGAAGAAATGCACTCAATCTTACCCTTGTGCTTTTCCACCACAATCGAGTGCGCGATAGACATTCCCAACCCCGTACCTTTCCCCACAGCTTTGGTAGTAAAAAATGGGTTAAAAATTCGATCGACTATCCCCTCGGGAATGCCCGTACCGTTGTCCGAAATTTCTACCCTAACAGTGTTCTGGGGGGTTACACTCGTGGAAATAGCAATCCGTCCACTCTTTGTCTCTGATTGTGGAACCGATAACTGGTGATATCGTTCTTCAATAGCATCAATTCCATTAGCAATAATATTCATAAACACCTGATTCAGTTGGCTCGCATAGCACTCCACCAGTGGCAGTTTTCCAAACTCCTTAATTACTTCAATTTCCGGGTGGTTGTCCCGACTCTTCAAGCGGTGCTGCAAAATTAACAAAGTGCTTTCAATTCCCACGTGAATATCGACCGGCTTCATTGCGGATTCATCCAGCCGCGAGAAATTTCTAAGGGACAACACAATTTGCCTGATGCGCTCGGTTCCTACCTGCATTGAACCCACAAGTTTTCTTAAATCCTCAGCCATGAAGTCCAAATCTATCTCTTGAATGCGATCGACAATTTTTGAATTAGGTTCGGGATACTCCTGTTCGTACAGACTCACCAGATCCAGCAACTCCTTAGTATACTGGTTGAGATAATCAATGTTAGCGTGAATGAAGTTAACGGGATTATTAATTTCGTGAGCGATGCCGGCCACTAATTGCCCCAAAGAAGACATTTTTTCTGTTTGAATGAGCTGAGTTTGAGTAGAGCGCAATTCCAGCAGCGCTGACTCTAAGTCTCGAGCTTTTTCTCTTTCTCGCGCCTCGCTTTGTCGCAGTGCTTCCTCTGCTTGCTTGCGAGTCGTAATATCCTGGCAAAATCCAATTATTACCTTAGCCTGACCGTCAGGATTCCTGCTAAAAATAGTATCCCGACTTTGCAGCCACAAAAATTGACCATCTGCGGCCTGCACCCGGTAATCAATTTCCCTAATTTCGCCATCTTCAATTCCTGCAAAGCTGGCGTGATGTTTCACAATTTTAGGCAAATCTTCGGGGTGTATTAACTGAGACATCAGTGACGAATCCATCGCTGTAATTTCGTCGCTGGTATAGCCCAAAAGCGCGAGCATTGAAGTATTAGTGTAGATATTTCGCTGTTCTTCCAAGTCGTAGAGATACAAAATACCGGGAGTAGCCGATGCTACTTTTTGAATGAACTGCTGACTTTCTTGCAAAGCTAATTCAGCTTGTTTGCGATCCGTAACATCAACCGCGATTCCGTCCCAAATAATATCGCCGTTTTCTTTAGCTTCAGGACGCGAAATTATCTGAAACCATCGAATTTTGCCCGAAGGTAGCACGAACCGTCCTTCCCAGTGCCAAGGTTGCAAAGTTTGGGCTGAAATAGCAACGGATTCGTCATGATTTTGGCGGTCATCGGAATGAATTAAATCTGTTATCAAAGCCGCATTTTGCAGAACAGCTTCTGCTTCTCGCTCAAACATTTCTCGGCAAGCCGGACTAATGTAAGGGAAACTGAAAGAGCTATCTGTACGCAATACAAATTGATAAATTACTCCCGGCACATTACCCGACAGCTTTTGGAATCTTGCCTCGCTTTCCCGTAGTGCTTCCTCTGCTTGTTTGCGCTCCGTGGTGTCCGTAATTGAACCAACCATGCGGACTGCTTTTCCAGATACATCCCACAAAGCTTGTCCCCGACTCAATATCCATTTGTAAGCGCTGTTGTAGCACCAGCAGCGGTATTCGACGATGTAATGCGGCGTTTTCTTGTTTAAATGGTCTTGGAGAGCTTGCATTACTAAGGCTAAATCGTCGGGATGCGTGATCCTGTTCAATTCGTCAAAGTAATCGAGAGTTTGGCTGGGTTCGTATCCAGTTATTTCTTTAAATCTATCGGACAGGAATAGTTCCCCTGTTTGCAAGTTCCAGTCCCAAATGCCGTCGTTGTTGCCTTTGAGTGCTAACTGCCAGCGTTCTTCAGTTTGCATCAATTGAGCAGTTCTCTGTTTGACTCTATTTTCTAGTTCTTGATTGAGCTGTTTTAGACTTTCTTCTGCCTGGTTGCGTTCGATCGCAATTCCTGCTAAATTAATAATCGCTTCTATCAATGGCAGCTCAAAAAAATGGGGGTGGCGCGGTTGGGAATAATACATTCCAAAAGTTCCCAAAACCTGACCCTGAGATGAGAAAATAGGAGTAGACAAGCAAGCTCTCAGTCCAAAACTCAAGGCTAAATCTCGAAAATTTTTCCACAAAGGATCGCTGGCAATATCTGTAACGATTACCTGTTGGCGACTAAAGGCAGCAGTGCCGCAGGAACCGACATCTGGGCCGATGGCTATGCCATGAATAGCAGCATTGTAACTGTCGGGCAAACTGGGCGCGGCTCCGTGCAGCAAATGTTTGCCGTCTGGAGCTAGAAGCAATATCGAACAGATGACATCTCTAGATTGCTGCTCGATAATTTTAACTAAAGTATTTAAAGTCTCGCCAAGAGTTGCGCCCTTAGCAATCATTTCTAAAATTTGTTTCTGACCGGTTAACCAATTTTCAGCTTGCTTGCGCTCTGTAATGTCGCGGGCCACCCACAGAGCCGTGTTTTCTTTCATTGGCGAAATGGTAGCGGCAAACCACTTTTGTAAGCTGGCAATTTCCAGGTTATATTCAAAAGTACAGGTTTGATTTGTAGCGAGGGCGGTGCGAATTTGCTCCAGAAAAAATTCTCCCTTTTGTGGAGCGAATAAATCGTTAATTTTTTTACCGACAAATTCTGCCGTCGGCTTGTACAATAATTGGGGATTGGTCGGGGCAACTTTCAGGAACCGTCCCTCAAGATCGAGCTCGAAAATTACGTCGTTCATGGCAGCGAACAAAGCTCGAAGTTCCGATTCAGAAGCTTGGAGGGCGATTTCAGCTTGTTTGCGATCGCTAATGTCGCGCCCCACTCCTTGACACTCAATCAAGCTGCCCGTACTGTCAAAAATCGCCCGATTCGTCCACTGCTGCCAGCGAGTTTCCCCTGTTTCGAGCACGACGCGGTTTTCACAGGTAACGACGGGGTTTTCTAGGCTTAGAGTGCTGAAACTGCGGCTGATAATTTCTCGGTCTTCTGCCGGTATCAAGGGCATAAAAGTATGGCCCTCCAAATCCGATCGCGATTTATTGAAATAGCGGCAGTAGGCATCGTTGACAAAAGTCAAAACTCCGCTCGGCAAGAAACGGCAAATCAGTTCGGTTTGGTCTTCAATAATTGCCCGATAGCGAGATTCGCTATTAAGCAGCGCGGCTTGTGCTAAGACGCGATCGCTAATATCCGTCCCGATACCAAGCAGTCCTGCCAAATTTCCCTTCCCATCTAGTAAAGGTTTATTTGTCCACGCTATCCACACCCTTTCTCCATTGCTGCGGATGTTTTCATTTTCGTTTTGCAAGTATTTTTCCGGCTGTGCCAAACAGTCTCGAATCATTGCCGCCAGGCCACTTTCTGATAAATCTGTTTTCGGTATAATTGTGCCGATCGCACTTTTGCCGATGATTTCTGCTTCTGAATACCCGAAAAAAGTTTCAGCAAACTCATTAAAAAAAGTAATTTTGCCTTCACTGTCTAACTGCACAATAATGCTGTTAGCATTCTCAACCAATTGTCGGTACTTAGCTTCGCTTGCCTGCAGCTTCACAGGGCCATACACCCAGCTAAACGCCACAACCCCGCTGAAAACAGCCAGCAAGGCGCCTCCAAAGATCAGCCACCCCCGAAACGGCGAATTCGCAGGCCATCCTCCCGCCGGAATTGCTGCCAACTGCCAGGAACCGTTGGGCAAAGTCACTTCCAGCATCACGGGATTGTGCTGAAAAATTGACCCGTCACCGAAAAACACTGGGCCGGATGCTCCCTTCCCGTCTTTGCCCCGCAGAGCGTATTGCAGCTTCGCTGAGGAGTCATTGAGTCCTGCTTCCTCAATCAGGGAATTTTTGTCGATGATCAGGCCTGTCAAGCCCCAGTAAACTCCTGTTTCAGGCTCGGCGCCGGAGGGTGTGAGAAAAATCGGCGATCGGCTGATGAACGTCTCGTCGCCCTCCAATAATTTCACGGGCCCGGCTAGCAAAGTTTTTCTGGTGTAGATAACCTCTTTGACCATTTGCCGCTGTGCGGGTAGCGCCGTCAAGTCAACCCCGATCAGCGCTTCATTGCCCTCCCGTGGGTAAATGTAAGCGATCGTCGTGCCTTTAACTAAAGTTATGGCGCGGATGCCCGGTTGCTGTGCCACCAGAATTCTCGCCGTCGCTGTAAACTCGGCTTCGGTGATGTTTGGGTTGTTGGAAAGGTAAGCCCCCAAACCCCGCGTCAAAAATACGCGGGAATTCAAAGCGCCTTCCAGCTTAGAACGGACTGTGCTGAGGCGTTCGAGGGTGCTAGCGCGGTTGTAGTGAAAAAAGCGTCGCTGTTCTGAGCGATCTAAAAGGCCAACTCCGACCAAAATTGCTATTGATGCCGAAATTGCTGCTAAATACGGTGAAATTTGGAATTTTTTTACCTTAAAGTATTCCATCTGCCGGCGGTTAAGGTATATTTTTTAGATCTTTAGATAGATTTAGTTTAGTTTGATTTATCTAACCCAATGCCAGATTTTCGGCATACCGGGCTTGTCGCAAGCGGGCGGGAGTTTGTTGTGTTCTAGGACGCCCGCCGAGCGTCGGCGATCGGCAAGCCTCTCATGATTAATTCTATGGAAAAAGTTTTAAATCTACAATCGACTGACCGAAAGTAACGTGGTCATAAGCCCCCGGATTCATTCCTTCCCAGACTCAGGACGGAGACTTTAAAAAGCTTTGCATCCTTCCTAAAAAGCCTCCGGATTCATTCCTTCGCAGGCTCAGGACGAGATCAATCTAAAATCTAAAATCTAAAATCTAAAATTGGTTGACTCGCCCTTGCTCGGGTAGGGCGCGCCACGATACCGTACCACACCCGGGGGGGGAGCGCGCACCCGAAAGACGGGAGTTATTAGCTAAAATAGGTTTAGCAATAATTTTTTTCAGCGCTACGGCAAATCATTCATAGGGGCAATTTGATGCAAGAACAGTTGATGGAAGCGATCGCACCTTACCGCGATCGCGTAGATTATCTAGAAGTTCGCCTCGAACAAAGCGAGTCAACTGCGATTAGTTTTCGCGGCCCTCAGTTAGATGCTGTCAACCGCAGTTTTAGTCTCGCCGGCGGCATCCGCGCCTGTCACAAAGGCGGCTGGAGTTTTGTAACTTTTAACGGTTTAGATGAGTTAAAAGACCGCATTGAAGAAGCTGTAGTGCAGTCTCGTTTGGTTGGCAGCGAAAAAACTCTACTAGCAGATGTCACCCCGATTCAAGATTATGTAGCGGTGGAATTGGGCCGCGACCCGCGCTCTATTACTCTAGCCGAAAAGCGGAAATTGCTCGAATCTTACAATCAGTTGCTGTTAGATTATGACCCGCGAATTCAGACGACAATGGCTGGTTACAGCGACAGATTTGGGATTACTTATTTTGTGAATTCTCAAGGTACTTGCATCGCTCAAGAGCGCTTGGACGTGACCGGCCGTTTCGGAGCGATCGCCCGCGGCGAGGGCGGTGTCGTCCGCCAAGGGTTTGAGTCGATTCACTCGCGATCGGATTACGATGTGTTGACAAATATTGAAGATCGTGTTAAAAGTGCGGCCGTTCGAGCTGTGGGCCAACTAGAGGCAAAATCGGTGAAAGGCGGTCAGTATCCGGTGATTTTAGACCCTTATTTGTCGGGGGTTTTTATTCACGAAGCTTTCGGTCATTTGTCGGAAGCAGACGGTATTTACGAAAACCCGAAAATGCAGGAATTGTTGACTTTGGGCAAGCCTGTGGCGATCGAACAATTGAATGTAATAGACGACGCAACTGTGCCGGGATTGCCGGGAACTTTGAAATACGACGACGAAGGTGTGCCGGCTCAGTGCAAGCATTTAATTAAAAATGGAGTTTTAGCCGCTCGGATGCACAATCGCGAGACGGCGGGCAAAATGGGCGAAAGTCCGACGGGAAATGCCCGGGCTCTGAGCGCTACTTTTATGCCTTTGGTGCGGATGACTAATACTGCGATCGAGTCTGGCGAACATTCTTTTGACGAAATGGTTGCCGACATTGACGAAGGAGTTTATGCAGTGCGGATGTTGGGAGGACAAACCAACGGCGAAATGTTTACGTTTGCGGCGGCTCAAGGGTTCATGATTCGCGACGGCAAATTGGCCGAACCGGTGAGCGATGTCACTTTAAGCGGCAATGTATTTCAGACCTTAAAGGATATTGAGTCTATAGGAAACGACTCGGTTTATGCCTACGGCGGTTGCGGTAAAGGCGGTCAGAGCGGTCTACCCGTAAGCGTCGGCGGCCCCCATTTGCGGATTAAAAATGTCGTCGTCGGAGGAAGATAATCATTAGTCATTAGTCGTTAATTATTAGTTCAAAACTTACGCAACTGGCAGAGGGTGAAGGCGTGCTCGCGCCCTCACGCCTCACCTTAACCAGTCCGGGACACTGACAAGTTGACAAGTGATTCAAAATCTACTATAGAGGCCTTCAGCTAGGTCGTTCGGTGTTTGGGGGACTTCAGAAATTACAGAGAAATTGGGGAAGTGCGATCGCGATTATAGACTTTACCAGACTTTGTTGATTTTTTTTTAATTCCCCTTAAGTTGCCTTCATCTCTATCCGATTATTCTGGCTAATCGGAATCTCAATCACAAATTCTGCACCTCGCTCTGGCTGCGAAAAACACTTCAAATCTCCGCCGTGCTTCTCCACCACAATCTGATAGCTAATCGATAATCCCAAGCCAGTGCCCTCACCCACAGGTTTAGTTGTGAAGAAAGGATTAAACAGCCGATTTATTACATCGCTTGTCATCCCCGGGCCATTATCTTTAAAACTGATTCTTACCCACTCGCGATTCAGCATAGAAGTAGCAATCGTAATCGTCCTAGGCTCGTTTTTAATTGGCTCAGGGCTGAGTTTTTTATCATAGTGATTCAAGGCATAAATGCCATTGCTTAGCAAATTCATAAATACCTGATTCAACTGACAGGCATAACATTCTATTTGTGGCAAATCTCCGTATTCTTTAATAACTTGAATAGACGAAGAATTCGGCTTAGCCTTGAGCTGACTCTGCAAAATTACTAGAGAGCTGTCGATTCCCTCGTGAATATTAACGGGTTTCATCTCAGCTTCGTCTAGGCGCGAGAAGTTCCGCAACGTCAGCACAATCTGACGGATACGTTCGGCCCCCAATTTCATCGAAGACAGCATTTTAGGCATATCCTCTTTGATAAATTCCAGCTCTATTTTCTCAATTAAAGCTTCGATTTCAGGGTAGTTATGGGCATCGTGATCCTGGTAAAGCGTGATTAAACTCAATAGCTGATGAGTGTAATCATTGACATAACTTAAGTTGCCATAGATGAAGTTAACAGGATTATTAATTTCGTGGGCAATCCCGGAAATTAGTTGTCCTAAGCTAGACATTTTCTCAGTCTGAATAAGCTGAGATTGGGTGCGCTGTAAATTTTGCAGGGCCAGTTCTAGTTGGATGGCTTTTTCTCGCTCTCGCGCTTCCGATTGCCGCAATTTCTCCTCTCTTTCTTGGCGGGCGCGCTCGTTTTCCTTTAGCTGCTGCACATGACATAAAGTTTTGTTAATGGTAATTTCTAAATCCTGAAAATTTATAGGCTTAATCAAAAAGTCAAAGGCCCCGCCATTCATCGCCTTTCTGATATTCCCCAAATCGCCATAGGCAGATATAACTACTGTTTTGACCATAGTAACTAGCTCGTTAAGTTTCGCTAGCAAAGCCATACCATCCATGACGGGCATATTAATGTCTGTCAGGATAATATCTATATCCGGCTGCTCTCGCAACGTTGAAAGCGCTTCTACGCCATTGTGTGCAAAAAAAACTTGGTATTCTCCGGTGCGGATCTTTTGTCTAAATTTCTGGCAAATTAAAGATTCTAAATCAGGCTCGTCATCCACAAATAATATTTTAGCTGGCATATTGCGAGCCAGTGCGGTCGTAGGTGACATTTTTTGAACTCCTGGGATTCATTAACTTATCCGCCGAGTAATTTTTATCTACTTTACGTCCTATTATAGATTATTTCAGGAGTAATGAAAAGGCTGATTTCTACAATGGCCAACCAGATGGCTGGAATAGGCCCTGAGTTTGGTAAAAGTCGATGGATTAGCTAAGGTTGAGTGCGGCCCGAGTTTGTCTGATTGGAATTTCAATCCAGAACTCTGTTCCCTGCCCCACCTCTGAAAAACAGTTCAATGCGCCCCCATGCTTCTCATGTACAATTTGGTAGCTTATATAGAGACCCAAACCAGTACCCTCACCTACAGGCTTAGTAGTAAAAAATGGTTCAAAAATACGGTCTCTCACCTCTGCCGTTATTCCCGGCCCATTGTCCCGAATTTGAATGACGACACGGGATTTTTCCTCTAGCAGAAAAGTCCGAATAGTAATGGCGAGGGGGCAAGCGGGGGGGTTATCTAGTGACCGTTGTTTGTTGTACTCATTTAAAGCATCAATCGCATTAGAAAGGATGTTGATAAACACCTGGTTGAGTTCTCCGGCATAGCATTCCACTAAAGGCAGATTGCTGTACTCCTCCATCACTTGAATCTCTGGACGCGCTGCCCTTGCTTGAAATCGATTATGCAAAATCAGCAGGCTGCTTTTTATCCCCTCGTGAATGTCAACCGACTTTATGTTAGCTTCATCCAGTCTTGAGAAGTTACGCAAAGACAAAATAATCTTCTGAATGCGGTCAACACCCCCTTTCATCGAAGCCATAATGTGGGGTAAATCTACTATCATAAATTCCAAATCTATGGCTTCGATTTCAGCTTTAATCTCAGAATTGGGAGGGGTGTACTGCTGATAGAGATGCAGCAGGTGCAGTAGGTCTTGAATATAATCACTGACGTGGCTGATATTGCCGTAGATAAAGTTGACGGGGTTGTTGATTTCATGGGCAATCCCCGCAACCACTTGACCCAAAGAAGACATTTTTGCGGTCTGAATCAGTTGAGCTTGGGTCTTTTTTAGGTCTTGCATACAGTTCTGTAAATGCTGAGCTTCTTCTCTAGCGCGAGCTTCTGACTCCCGCAAGCGCAGATTTTCTTTTAACTGTTGCACCTCGCGTAGCGTTTTGTTGAGGGTAATTTCTAAATCCTGAAAATCTATCGGCTTGGTTAGAAAGTCAAAAGCACCGAAGTTCATCGCATTTCTTATATTTTTCAGGTCGCCATAGGCTGATATAACTATTGTTTTGAAAGGGCGGTTTATCTGATTAAGTTTAGAGAGTAAAGTCAGGCCATCCATTTCAGGCATATTAAGGTCGGTCACTACTATATCTACATCCGGGTATTCTTTCAATTTTTCCAGCGCTTGTACGCCATTGTGGGCAAAAAAAAGCTGCCATTTTTCGGCGCGGATTTTTTTCCTAAATCTCTGGGAAAGTAGAGATTCTAAATCGGGTTCATCATCCACAAACATTATTTTTGTTGACATATTAATTTTTCAGTGACTCTTAAAACTCATAAAGATTTAGCGTTCCAGAAGAACAGAAGGAAAATGCAATCGAGCAATTTTAACTCGACTGAGGTACTGCTTTCAATTACCAATTACTCATTACCAATTACTAAATATGTTTCCTTGTAAATTTACTCCAAGTTGAGTATTTTATTTTTGAGTGTATCAAAATTAACAGGCTTAGTAATATAGTCATCAGCTCCATAAGCCATTGCGGTTTGGTAATTTCTCTCATCTCCATAAGCCGTAATCATAAAAACTTTTAAATCGGGAAACTTTTCTTTGAGAATCCTGAGCAGTTCGATCCCATTCATTCCTGGCATATTAATATCCGATAAAATCAAGACAATAGACGCTTCATCCTGGTTTTCTAAGTAGTTCAAAGCTGCCTCTGCGGATAGGGAAAAATGAAATTGAATTTGCCCTGCTTTGATTTCTTTCCTAAATTTCTGCTTGAACAGTGACTGAATATCTTCCTCGTCGTCTACCACCATTACTTTCATTTTTTTAACTCCTTAATTTCAGCTATTTTTTGGGGCAATGTGATTATAAACTCTGTGTATTTTCCTACTTCTGTTTCAACTTTTAGTTCTCCGCGATGTTGCTGGACGATAACATCCTGACTGATAGACAGACCTAGACCAGTACCTTCGGCTGGTGGTTTTGTAGTAAAAAAGGGATTGAAAATTTTATCGAGTACCTCGGGTTTTATACCTGAGCCATTATCGCGAATGCGGATTTCAATCGCGTCACCAAGATTTCGAGTTCTCACGTCAAGCAGCGGTGAAAATGCTGAGCCCATTTCTTGTTTCTTTTTATAGGTTGCATAGCAAGCATTGCTAATAATGTTAAGAAAAACCCGGCCGATGTCTTGTGGCACGACCTCTACTTCGCCTATGTCATTGTCATAGTCGGTTTCTATGGTAATGTTAAAAGCAGCTTCCTTGGCTCGCATCCCGTGATAGGCTAGATTGATATATTCAGCCAATAAACTATTTATATCTGTAGCTTCCCAGTGACCGCTTTGTCCGCGAGAATGCAAAAGCATATTACCAACGATTTTGTCGGCTCTTTGACCGTGTTGATGGATTTTTTTAAGATTGGCTTTGAGATCGGTTAATAGCTCGGCAATATCGTCACTGGTTTCGGGATCTAAACGTTCTGCTTGATTTTCAATTTTTTCAAACAGTTCTTCGGTTAATTCAGCAGAAAGTTCTGAGAAATTGTTGACAAAGTTTAATGGGTTTCTGATTTCGTGGGCAATGCCTGCTGTTAAACTACCCAGAGAAGCTAGTTTTTCTTGCACGACAATTTGATTTTGCATAGCTCTGAGATTTGCTTCTACCCGCTGGCGCTCTTCAATCTCATTTTGCAATTGCTGCACAGTATGGGTGAGTTCAGATGTACGCTCCTCAACTTTGATTTCTAGTTCCTCATTAGCTTTTTGCAGTGCTTCTTGGGCTTGCTTGCGATCGGTGATATCGCGCACGATCGCCACATATTCTTGGAGATCCTGATTGGAAAGAGAAGCTTGTTGAGAGAATCGGTTTGAGATGGCAACTTCGAGGATGCGCGAGTTTCCATCGGGTAAGTTGAGGGTGTGTTCGCTGCGACTGAGCCACTGATCTGGGTGAGCCGCTAATCCGGGTAGTAATTTGTTCAGGTAAGACCCAATTAGCCTTGTAATATCTATTCCGAAGAGGCTTTCAGCAGCGGGATTAGTCTGACGAATTACACCTTTTCCATCCAGCACTACAATAGCATCTAGGGCAATGGTAAAAAGCTGTTCTGCTCCCTCTCGTGCCTCGTCCATTAAGACGACTTGGGGTAAGCTCGTCCAGCAGGCAACGGCTACCCCGACAAAGGTGATACTCAACACTAGCACTACCAAAAGATTAGAGGCAAGACTTGAGTTAGCCTCTAAGGGGATACCAAACAACCAGCCGACCGTAGCGGCGCTAGAAATCAGTAAAATCACGACTACAACCTGAAACGCCACAAAATCTGGTATCAAGCTCTTGCGCTGTTGCCGATAACCCTGAATCCACCACTCTGGATGAAACGGTGCAAAGGGAATGCGACGGATAGCCGCATCCACTACGAAAACAACCCCAGGAAACAGGAACCCAATCAGCACATCTTCCCGACTCCAAGCTAAGCCTCCAACCAGCAACACCACACCATCAAATATCAAGAAGCCTAATGCCAACCAAGGCCATCGCACTTCTGGAGAACCTCGCCGCAGCCAGAGTCCGAGATTGAGTGACATCAACATTACGACGAAGCCAACAGAACCAATCACCAATAGCCGAGTTATATCTATCCAAAGTAAAGCGATCAAATTAATTAAAACGCAAAATATCAAGCCCGGTTGCAGAACACCTCGTCGGGAAACGATCGCAAACACGGGTGCAACATATCCATCTAAAGCGAGTTGGTACAACATTCGGGGAGAGTTAGAAACCGCAGTGGCGCAAGCTAGAAAACAGCTTGAAGCCAGCAACAGTGTCACGATTAATGAAGCTGACGGGCCCCAAAATGGTACGGCGGCTGCTAATAAATTCTTAAATGAGTCTTCCCCCAGTCCTTCAGCGGTGGCTAAGCGCATCAGTACCGAGGAGTTGGCTAGAAATATGGGAACAATTAGTGCAGCAGCTAAGTTCAGAAACCGCAAAGTTTCACTGGGACGACGGCTGTCGGCGACAAACGAAGAAGCGCTTTCGCAGGCGCAAGTAGCGTAGAGCGCGAAGCACGACCACTTAGCCCAGTCCACAAAGGTTAAGGTTGGCCAACTGCTGGGGAAAAGTCCGGGACTCTCTGGAGATAAAGCTAACCATCCCATCCCTTGAATGCCAAACACCAGTAGAAATCCAATTGCTGGGAACACGAAAAATGCGTGCAGTATTCCTAGGGCGCGAGTGCCGCTAAATGCCACTATATAAGCGATCAGTGTGAATCCCACTATGAGAATTGTTCTGGGACACGGAATGCCCAAGGGTTCCAGGTTAGCTTGGATGAGGTCTGTGATGACGATCGCATTCACTGAGGGATATACTACCCAACTCAGGAAGTAAGCGAACGCCGCATAGCGACCCAGAGAGGGATAGTTCCTCAGTAGCCTGGTGATATAGTTGGGCGTTCCCCCGGACATTTCTGGCCAATGTTCCCCTAAGCGTTTCACTTGTAGGTTCAGGATCACTCCTAACACCACGGCGGGCAGCCAGACGAAAATTGCATTTGGGCCCAGAGCGGCGTACATTGGTGGTGCAATTGTTACCCATGCGATATGACCGCTCAGGCCAAAGCCCCAGGTTTCAACAGAACTCAGACTTCTCTGGAGGCGCATGGGCGATCGGCTATTAAGATTTTCTGTTGGGGAAGGCTGAGTTGGTTGTGAGTGGTAGCCGTTTGCTGGCTGGTGTCGGATGTCTGTAGCCATCAATTTTACCTAATTACATTTTATTTCTGACTTCTGACTTAAGCTAATTTCGCGTTTTTTAGCCATCTTCAATTTTCCCTGTTTTGATTTCTTTCCTAAATTTCTGCTTGAACAGTGACTGAATATCTTCCTCGTCTACCACCATTACTTTTATTTTTTTAACTCCTTAATTTCAGCTATTTTTTTGGGCAATGTGATTATAAACTCTGTGTATTTTCCTACTTCTGTTTCGACTTTTAGTTCTCCGCGATGTTGCTGGACGATAACATCCTGACTGATAGACAGACCTAGACCAGTACCTTCGGCTGGTGGTTTTGTAGTAAAAAAGGGATTGAAAATTTTATCGACTACCTCGGCTTTTATACCTGAGCCATTATCGCGAATGCGGATTTCAATCGCGTCACTCAGATTTCTAGTTCTCACGTCAAGCAGCGGTGAAAATACTTCTCCCATTTCTTGTTTCTTTTTATAGGTTGCATAGCAAGCATTGCTAATAATGTTAAGAAAAACCCGGCCGATGTCTTGTGGCACCACATTTACTTCGCCTATGTCATTGTCGTAGTCGGTTTCTATGGTAATGTTAAAAGCAGCTTCCTTGGCTCGCATCCCGTGATAGGCTAGATTGATATATTCGGCTAATAAACTATTTATATCTGTAGCTTCCCAGTGACCGCTTTGTCCGCGAGAATGCAAAAGCATATTGCCAACGATTTTATCGGCTCTTTGACCGTGTTGATTGATTTTTTTAAGATTAGCTGTGAGATCGGTTAATAGCTCGGCAATATCCTCACTGGTTTCGGGATCTAAACGTTCTGCTTGATTTTCAATTTTTTCAAACAGTTCTTCGGTTAATTCAGCAGAAAGTTCTGAGAAGTTGTTGACAAAGTTTAAGGGGTTTCTGATTTCGTGGGCAATGCCCGCGGTTAAACTGCCCAGAGAAGCTAGTTTTTCTTGGACAACAATCTGATTTTGCATCGCTCTGAGATTTGCTTCTATCCGCTGGCGGTCTTCAATCTCATTCTGCAATTGCTGCACAGTATGGGTGAGTTCAGATGTACGATTTTCAACTTGGATTTCTAGTTCCTCATTAGCTTTTTGTAGAGATTCTTGGGCTTGCTTGCGATCGCTGATATCGCGCAGAATCACCACATATTCTTGCATACCTTGATTTGAAAGCGAAGCATTTTGAGAAAATCGGTCGGAGATGGCAACTTCCAGAATACGCGAGTCGCGATTGGGTAGGTTAAGAGCTTGTTCGCTGCGGCCCGGCCACCGTTCTGGCTCAAAAGCTAATCCCGGCAGTAGTTTGTTCAGGCGATGCCCTATGAGCCCAGTGGTGTCGATTCCGAAAACGCTTTCAGCAGCCGGATTAGTCTGACGAATCACTCCGGTTTCATCCAGCACCACGATCGCATCTAGGGCAATGGTAAAGAGTTGTTCTGCTCCCTCTCGTGCCTCGTTCATGGAGACGACCTGGGGTAAGCTCGTCCAGCAGGCAACGGCCACTCCGACAAAGCCTACGGTTATTACCAGAACAATCAAAAGATTATTGGCAGCATCGGCTGGAAGTCCGTCTAACGTGGCTCTAATCACCCAGGCGATCGCGGCAGTGCTACAGATCAAAAAGATCAGGATGCCTACCTGAAGCGCCACAAAATCCTTGCTTATCCTGTAGGATTGACCCCGATAAAGCTTAATCCACCACGCAGGATGGAAGGGGGGAAATGCAATGTGACGTATGGCAGCATCCACTCCCAAAATAGCGATCGGCAAAAGCAGTCCGATCAGCAGGTCTTGCCAGTCCCAAGCCAAGCCCCCAACGATCAAGACAACTGTTTCTACCAGAAAAAAGCCTCCAGACCACCAAGGCCATAGCACTTCTGGCCTATCCCGACCCAGCCATAGGCCCAAATGGACTGTCATATAGGCGGTTACGAAGGCAGTAGAGGACACCATTACTAAACGCGCGATATCTCCCCAAGCTAGACAGATGAGACTGAGCAAGAACGTCAGCAAAAGGGCTGGGCCGAGGACGCCCCGTGGGGAGACAACTGCGAATACTGGCGATATGTGTCCGTCCAAGGCAAGTTGGTACAAAACGCGGGGAGAGTTGGAAACCGCTGTGGCAGAACTTAGGAGGCAGCCCGCGACGATCAAAAGCGTCACCATAAATGAGGCCCACGGCCCCCAGAAGAGTTTAGCGGAGGCTAATAGGTTTAAGAATGTGTCGTCTTTTAACCCGGGCTCTGTTGCCAAGCGCATCAGTACCCAGGAACCCCCCAGATAGGCAATAGGAATCAGCCAAGCTGCGAAGCTAAGAAACTGCAAAGTCTCCCTAGGTCGTTTGCTATCAGCCACAAATGAGGCAGCACTTTCACAGGCGTAAGCAGCGTAGACGGCGAAAAAGTACCATTTGGCCCATTCAACAAAGGAAAAGCTAGGCCAACTGCTGGGGAAAAAGCCGGGGCTAGCTGGAGATAGTAATAACCAGCCGATGCCTTGAGTGCAAAAAACAAACAGGAATCCGGCAGCGGGTATAACGAAACATAGATGCAGGATACTTAAGGCGCGGGTGCCACTAAACGCCACAATAAAGGCGATCGCCGTAAAGCCAATTTTTAGGACCTGATCGGGACATGAAATCCCTAAGGGTGTCAGGTTGGCTTCGATCAGGGCTGTGACGATCAGGGCGTTGATCGTTGTCACCGCTAACCAACTAAAAAAGTATCCCAGCGCCCCATACCTACCCAACCAAGGATACTTGTTCAGCAGCCGCGCCGTGTAGTTGGGCGTTCCCCCTGCCATCTCTGGCCACTGAGATCCCAAGCTTTGCATCTGAAAGTTCAGCATGATGGCGACAATTGTTGCTGGCAACCAGACGAAGATAGCTTGAGGCCCCAGAGCAGCGTGTATGGCCGGTGCAGCGCTAATCCATAGCAGATGACCCGTAAGGCCAAACCCCCAGGTTTCCAGGGTTGTTAGGGTTGGCTGGAGACGCATGGGCGATCGCCTATTCAGATTTTCTCTTAGAGAAGGCTGAGTTGGTTCTGAGTGGTAGCCGTTTTCCGGCTGGTGTCGGATGTCTGTCGCCATCAGTTTTACCTATTATTTTGGGGATTTTGCTGTCGCGACCCTGATTTTCAGCTTGAGAGATTTTAACTTTTTTCCGTTAAGCATTTTTGCTAGTCTTAACTTGTGGCAAAGCTGCCTTTCCCAGTAAACCAGGGCAATCTATCTCAATCCATCTTTAATATAACCAGGACTTAGGCAACTGCCACATATCCGTGTACCAGCACCCTAAAATTACCCAATAAACATCAGAACATCGGGAATTTTTAGTGGCTCAATTCAATGATTTGATAGAAGCCCGTGTTTAATTTGATATATTACTTGACGAGTTTTATTGGCTCAACTTTTGAGCGCCTAAGCCACACCAGTTCATGGCAAGCAATAGGATTTCTTTGAATTCTAGCTTGACGGGACTGGCAAGATTCTCTCCCGGTTAATTGCTTGAGTTCCCTAGGAAATTGCTCAATTTTCCAATTAATAGCACACACATGAGTGTACGTTATTCGTGCGCTTATTATTGAGTTTGGTCGTTAGTCGCGACTGTCAACTTGTCAGTGATCCGGACTGGTTAAGGTGATGGGTGAGGGCGTGAACACGCCCTCACCATGTGCCAGTTTCGTTAGTTATTAGTAGGGTGCGCCGAGGCGCACTTTACTACTACAGATAGTTTAAAAATAACAGGAATGCAGCGTAAGTCCTGTTCTTCCTTCTTCCCTCTTCCTTCTGACTTCATAACTTACTCAAAAAATGGTTTAATCTGCTATTGGTAGAGTCTCTGTGCGCCGAGGCGCACCCTACAGATAGACTTTGTGCGTTTAGGACTGTTCCCTCTTCCTTCTTTCTTCTTCCTTCTCAATAAAAAACCCCGGTTTCTTGAAGAAACCGGGGTTTTTTCTACCAACTAAGAGAGGAGTCAAAAGTTAACAGGTAGCGGTTGGCGGAATTCTGCATTTCTCGCACAACCCTCTAAACCAAACTACGGGCAAATTCTAGTGGCAGCTTCTTTAAAGCTGTCTCATTTCCTCTTCAAGCACCCGAACCAAATCTTGGTTCCCACTGGATCTCGCTACTTCTATGCGGTGTATCAGTTGCTTGTGAATGTTAGCGCGGTGGGTTTCTGCTACTTTTTTTACGTTTTGACGATTTGTGTTCATGGTGGACGTTCCTTATATAAAATTTGGTGTACCTGCTACTTCTCTAATATAGCGCTAAATTTCAAAAAGTATCTAAATTTACAAAAAATTTACAGTTATTGACCGATCGCCCAAACTAATGTATAAGATTGGCCATAAGTCAATAGCGATATCTTGACAATCAAAAAAAAGGCAGAAGCCTAGAGCAGCAGAAAGCAGAAAGCTAGAGCAGCAGAAGGCTAGAGCAGCAAAAGGCAGAAGGCAGAAGTAGAAATTCTCCCCGTCTCACAACATTTACTCAAAGGGTAAGGTACTTATGGCGTACCCAACATTTACTCAAAACTCAAAACTTGCTTCAGCGCCTCTACCAACTGCTGAATGTGTGCGAGCTCGTGAGTTGCCATCAGCGAAATCCGAATTCGACTGACACTTACAGTCGGAGGCCGAATCGCCGGAGCAAAAATACCCATGTCCTTGAGTTTGCTCCCTACTGTTAAAGCTGCCGCTGCATTTTTTAACGGAAGACTGAAAATTGGGGAGAGGGAATTGCTAATTGGTAATTGGTGATTGGTAATCGCGCAATATTTGAAAGTTTCGATATTTTGTCGCAACCGAACTCGGCGTTCTGGTTCTTGCTGTACAATCCTCACAGCTTCCAAAGCAGCCGCCGCATCAGCAGGCGTCAATGCTGTAGTATAAGTCCAAGTCGCAGCTCGATTACGCAGAAAATCAATTAAAGCAGCAGAGCCCGCAACGTAACCACCTAAACTTCCCAAAGCTTTGCTGAGTGTCCCCACTTGAATCAGTGGTGTTCCCGTACACCCGAAATGTTCTGCACAACCAGCACCGCTAGCACCGAAAACTCCTGTTGCGTGAGCTTCATCTACTAATACCATGCAGTTAAAGGTGTCTGCCACAGCCAACAACTGCGGTAGCGGACACAAGTCCCCATCCATGCTAAAGACGCTATCGGTAATAATTAAACACTTGCGGTATCTTGCGCGATTTTGCTCTAGCTTGGCCTTTAAATCCTCAAGATTGCAGTGATTGTACTCTAGGGCAGTTGCACCGCTGAGTGTGGCTCCGTTTTTCAGGCTCGAATGGTTGTACTTGTCAGATAATATCAAATCGCGCTTGCCGACAACGGATGCGATCGCCCCTAGATTCGCCAAATATCCCGAACTGAAGACTAAAGCATCTTCAGTTTGTTTTAAATTAGCAATAGCTTGTTCTAGCTGTCGGTGCAAATCGCGGTGTCCGCTGACCAACCTCGAACCCGTCGCACCCGTACCAAATTCCTTAGTTGCAGCCATAGCAGCTTGAATTAACCTGTCATCGCCGGCAAGTCCCAGATAATCGTTGCTGGCAAAGTTAATCAGCCTGTGGCTTGCTAACTTTACCACAGGCCCGGGGCAACTATCGATCGATAGTGGCGATCGATACCAATCGGCACGGCGAACTGTGTCCAGGGCCTTCTCTATCCAAGCGTAAGGGTCTGCGTTCATATTGGAAAGCGATCGGGTAATACGTTATATTAGCTGGTGATCAGTTCCTCCCTATCACAGAAGCATATGCCACTCACTAAAAAATACAGATTAGTCACCCGCAGCGATTTTGACGGTCTTGTCTGTGCCGTTTTGCTCAAAGAACTCGATATGATCGACGAGATTAAATTCGTGCATCCTAAAGATATGCAGGATGGAAAAATCGCAATAACAAATAACGATATTAGCACCAATTTACCCTATGTTGAGGGAGTTCATCTAGCTTTCGATCACCATTTCAGCGAAACTCTCAGACACGAGAAAATCAAAATTAACCACATCATCGATCCCTATGCAGCTTCTGCAGCTAGGGTACTATACCAATATTATGGAGGCAAAGCAAAGTTTCCTGATATTTCTGAGGCGATGATGGCGGCCGTGGACAAATCAGATTCCGCTCAATTTGCCCAAGAAGAGGTTCTGCATCCGCAAGAATGGGTGCTGTTAAACTTCATAATGGACGCCAGAACCGGGTTGGGAAGGTTTAAAGACTTTACAGTTTCCAATTATCAGTTAATGATGCAGTTAATCGATTACTGCAAAAATCATACCATCGATGAAATATTGCAGCTTCCTGATGTGAAAGAAAGAGTAGACCTCTACTTCGAGCAAGAAGAAAAATTTAAAGAGCAAATACAGCGCTGCGCCCAAGTTTATAATAATTTAGTTGTTTTGGATTTGCGTAACGAAGAGGTGATTTATGCGGGGAATCGTTTTGTAATTTATGCTTTGTTCCCCGAATGCAATATATCGATTCACGTACTTTGGGGACTGAAACAACAAAATACTGTTTTCGCAGTTGGCAAGTCAATCTTTAACAAAACTTCTAAAACTAATATTGGGGAGTTAATGTTAAGATATGGTGGCGGCGGACACCAGAATGCCGGAACTTGTCAGATTGAGAATGATAAAGCTAGCAAAGTTTTGACAGAGTTAATTGCCCAGATAGAGCAAAATGGTTAAATTGGCTTTATCTTTTTTGCAGTCAGGACTTGAGTCTTTGATTATTTTATTTTTCAGGACTGAAGTCCTTACTACAAACGGGGATTTTCAGGACTGAAGTCCTTACTGCAAATGGGAGTTTAGTCCTCAAGGTTTTGAGCTGGCGGGTTCTGGGTATTGAGATTTTCTGAACTGTTGCCTTTGACTGGTGGCAAGTGGTCTACCAAACCCATATCAAAAGCGATATCCGGCAACTCATCAGCGTTATATTTTCCTGGCTCAAACAATCGCCCGGGAGTAAAACAAGGCTGTTTCAATCGTACCATTTCCCCCGGTGAAAACATTCCCCTAAACATTTTGCGTTCGAGTCCCATAATTTCCGCTCCTAAAACAATTCTCGCATTAATCTTAGCAATTTTTGAGCGGCAGCTTCCCAATTAAACAAATTCGCCGTCTCTCTAGCTTTTTGAGCTACCTGAAAACGCCTCGGGTCTTCAACAATTTTTCGTAACTGTTGGCGAACAGACTGAACATTTGGCTCGGCCCAATGAGGAGCATTTGTGATTTTTAGATACTGAGTATCGTAACACTTTCCTACGGGAATGAGATCGTAAGCAATGGGATAGCAGTTATCAGCATTGGCGTACTCAGTCGGGCCGCCATACATAGTCATAGCGACAGGTAAACCCGCAGCAAAGGCATCCAAAATTTTAATCGCAAAACCCTCGCCGCGAAAGGGAGCTAAAAAAGCATCGGCTGACAAGTATAAATCAGCTAGTTCTGCTTTATTACAAAATTTAGGCATTATCCGAATTCTTGACTTGAACTTGCCGAATTTTTTTTCAATATTTACGAGATGTTCCACTATAACATCTGAATGTTTGCCGCCATCTTTGATTATTAACTCTACCTTAGAATCATCTCTAAACTCTTCCCAAAAAGCTTGAATGGCGATATCCGTGCCAAATCTATAAAAATCAAAAGAATTGGTCATGTGCAGAATATACTTTACATCTTTTTGGTTTTTTGGCGGTCGGGGAAAATAGAGTTCCGAGATTAAAGGATTGAAACCTAGAGGCATGACTGATACTTTGTCAGGCGGACATCCAGCTTTTATTAAAACGTTTTTAGAATATTGGCTGACGGCTAGTTTGTGAGATAAATTATTGACAGCATCGTAAATCCAGTAATCATAATCATCAGTATGTTTGGCGAATTCGTAATTGATAGCAAAAAGTTCAAAATTGAGATGTCCCTTGAGTTCTTTTAAAAAATAAGGTTTCCAGTAATGAGACCATTTTATCTGAAATAAGTCTGATGGTGCGGTGTTCATCCACTTTTCTAGCAGGTGGTTTTGTTCGGTTGTGGAATTATCGCAGATCTGAGAGGCAATTGTTGAAGGTTCGACAGAAATGGGAATTCCCATTTTGTCTAAAGTTTGTGCCAGGGATAGCGTAATATCAGCGAAGGAGTTAAAGTGTTGAAAACCAACGTTAAAGTGAACCATATTTATTGGTTATTACTTATTAGTTATTGTTGGAGACAAAGCCTCCGGGTATGTATTCCCAAGCCGATCCAGGGGACAAGACTAGAACACTAAAATAGCACCATAAAAATTAATAAATAAAAAATAACAACTAACTAATGACTAATGGGCCGATCGCACTAAAATGACTGTACAGTCGCACCCGCGCGCCACAGCTTCCGGGATGTTCCCGTGAATCACCTGCTTCAGCAGCCCTTCGCGGCTCGCTCCCAGGACGATCGCATCGCACTGATCGTTCTGAGCCAAATCAATTAAAGCATCAGAAACCGATTTAGCGCAAACCGAAGTTGCTATTATCGAACAGCTAACCCTGCGCTTGATAAACTCCGCCGCTTGCTTTAATTCACCGCGATCGGGTTCTGCACCAGAAGGCTGGTGAACCTGACACAATTTAATCTCCGGTACAGCACTCGCAGCCACTAAAGCAGGTAGCAGCCGCAAAGCCGCAGCTTGCTTGTAACCGCCGCGAATAGGCACCAACCAGCGGTGCAAACCCATCAGTGTATGCAGTCCCAATTCTGGGGCTGGAATGTCTGAATTCGGCGGGTAAATTTCAGTCTCAGGAGTCGCTGATGAATCTGAGGATCTCGCCAATGCGGGATGATCTGCGCCGTCAACTCCTTCGGCATTTAAGTCCCATTCTATAGACGCATATTTCCGCCCGCTAAGAGCGGCGGAAAGCTCATTTTTCTTGCGGGTTGCTAATATTTTTTCGCTCCATTTAACCAAAATAACCTCGCAGCCGGCTTGCCGAATAACGGTATCGACCACATCACCAAAAATGCGTCCAGTGGTGGATGTTTCGCCTTGCCATCCCATCAAAATTAAATCGATATGTCGATCCTTAATTGTCTCTAAAATCGCGTGAGGCACGTCATGAGCTACCCGTATTTGGGTGTGTACAGGCAAGTTCAAATTGCGAATAATTCGCTCGGCTTGTTGCAGCAGGCGGCGGCTTTTTGTTGTCCGGACTGCGGTTTCTGAGGGGGAACTGTTGCGCGGTACTAAGATGATTTGCAGGCATTCTAATTCGTAATGACGATCGCGCGCGATCGCGGCCGCCAGCCGCAGCAAAGCGGGTGCTGTTTGGGGGTTGGAAAGCGGCACTAATAAGCGGCCGTTTCCGACTTGCGGAGCTCTGGTTTGATAGACAACATAGGAAGGTTCTGGATGCGGGCCCTGGGTTGTTTCTCCGCTGAGGCGATCGGATTCAACTCGGATAATGTCGCTGCGGGTAATAATTCCCACCAAACGCCGACCTTCTACGACTGGCAAGCGGCTGATATTGTAGTTGTTGAGCCTGTACAATACCTCGCTTAAAGTATCCTTTGCTTTGACTGCGATCGGCTGTACAGTCATAAATTCTTTGAGCAGCGAGTTTCCAGAAAAATTGCGTTCGCTGGCATTTGCCAAATCGGTTTGACTGACAATTCCGACTAATTTGCCATCTTCAACGACGGGAAATCCTCGGTGGTGCGATCGCGAAAATGCCTGGATCACTTCATCGAAAGTCAGCAAACTCGAAAGAGTTTCAACTCGGCGCTGCATCACGTCCTCTGCGTACAAGTCGCTCAAAGTATTGCTCGCAGCTTTTGTTTTTGTCAGTTGAATGCCGTTAAACTCCAAAAGGTGAGTGTACAGCGAGCCACTCTCTACCTTTTCTGCCATTAAATAAGCAACTACACAACAGATCATCAAAGGCAGCACTAATTTGAAATCCGCCGTAATTTCAAACACAATTACTACCGCAGTAATCGGCGCTCTAGTAACCGCGCAAAAAAATGCTCCCATTCCCGCCAAAGCGTAAGTTACCGGCAAACCGACGCCCAGGGAATCTGCCTGCACAATGCCCACCATGTGACCTAGTGCAGAACCCATAACTAGCGAAGGGGAAAACAATCCTCCCGGAGCCCCAGAAGCCGAGGAAATAATTGTTAGAAAAAAGTGAGCTATAAAAGCAATTAAACTCGTTATCCCGCTTGCTTCGCCGGTCAGCATAAACTCCCGTAAACCCGTATTATCGCGGAAAGTTTCTGGGAGAAAACCTATTACTAAACCGCAGATTACGCCAGCTATAGCAATTCGCACTGGTAAGGCTAATTTGAGCGTTCGCCTGTTAAATTGCAAGCTAGCAATAATCCCTTTGGTGAACAAAGCTCCCAGCAATCCCGCTAAAACTCCTAATAGTATGTAGAACGGGATTTCCTGAGCATCAAAACTGGTTTGGTACTCGCGAAGGTTCAAACTCAAACTATCGCCGCCCAAAAGCTGCGAGACAACTGCACCGATAAATGAAGCGATAATGGCAGTCCCTAAAGTCAATCCCGAAACGTCATACAGCAGTTCTTCAACTACAAAAAGAACTCCGGCAATGGGAGCATTGAAACCTGCAGCCAATCCCGCAGCAGCACCGCAAGCAATCAATTGTCGGCGGTAGTCTGGGGAAGTAGGCATCAAGTGACCTATCCAGCCGGCCAAAGATGCTCCTATTTGGACAGTTGGGCCTTGCCTGCCTAAAGTTAAACCGGAACCAACGGCTAAAATAGTGGTCAGAAGTTTGGCGACAGCTACTCGCAAATCTAAGGCAAGATTGACGCCGCCCAGAGCAGCTTTGACGTGAGGAATGCCACTGCCTGCAGTTTCGGGAGCAAAACGCTCAACCAAGAAACCTGTCAGCAACCCGCCGCATAAACCGACGCTGGGCAGTAATATCCAAGCTGGGATTAATGTCGAGGTAGCAACTCGCCAACTACCGAGCCATCCCACTCCTGATTTGAGCAAAACACCGGCCAGTCCGGCCACTAAGCCGATCAGACAAGCTTCAAAAATGGCTAGGCGTTTCGGCCGTAAAAAAAGTTGAGATTTGATGACCCTGGAAGGTTCCCTAAATTGTTTAGGGATAGTTATGTACGGCATAAATAGCGTAGATGACCTGATAATTGTCTGCTCGATCGCACTTTAGCGAAAAATCCTTCGACTTGGCCAAATATAACTAATTTTTAACCGGAGGTGTACCAAAATTAACGCAGATGAATTTTACTAATCTGCGTTACTCTGCGGTTGTTTACCCTATCATTTCCACCAATGTTTTTAAATCGGGCACTTCCAAGTCTGGCTGGCCGCTGGCCGGCAGTGTCGCCCCAAATCCTGTTTTGTCGTGTCTGCGATTTACCCAAACCGTTGAGATTCCCATGGATGTGGCTGGTACCATGTCATGATAGATGCTCTGAGCAACGTGCAGGAGTTTGTCAGCAGAAATTCCCATTGTTTCTAGGGCTATTTCAAAGTTGCGAGTTGACGGTTTGTACGATCGCACTTGTTCCGCAGTAATCAACCAGTCGAATTCAACTTTTAAGTGTTTGGCTGTCTCAGCAAACAAGTCATCGTCAATATTGGAAATTACTGCCAGTTTGTATTTCTGCTTGAGTGCTTCCAAGGCTACAACGGTATCGGGAAATGGTTGCCAATTTTTGATGGAATCAACCAAACAGTTTATTTCTGTTTCTGTCCGTGCAAATTTCAATTGTTTACCGAAATTTTTCACTGTTTCTTGCAAAATTTTCCGATATTTTATATAAGGATGATTCTTGTTTTCTAGTTCTGATTCAACCGCAGCAAAAAGCTCTAAAATGCCCTCATCGCTGAAATCCATTTCCCGATTTGACAGCAATTGTTTCAAGGCGAGCAATATCCCTCTTTCCCAATCTATCAGAGTACCGTAGCAGTCAAAACTCACCACTTCAAATTGATTGAATTCCAGCATAGTTCGCTCCTAGTTTAGGGTTGATATTCAGCAAAAATTTCAATTTTTCCAACTATATTGCGATTAAATTCGCTCAATTCTTCTGCGGGAATCCAATATTCTTGGTGACTAGAACTGCCCACAGTTTGTACGGGATATTTTGCCAAGAATTCTGCCGCCACTCGAAAGCAGGTAACATAGCCGAAATATCCCGATGCTGCATCTTTTGTATTCCAATCTCGCGCGATTTGTATGGCATAGGCTTTTTGAAGCACGGGATAAAAAGTAGGCTGAAAAGATAAGCGCGGCGGAAATTCCATAAAATCGCTTTCTTTAATCAGTTCCATTTCTTTTTTTCCCACTGCTCGGAACAGCGTTACTGTTTCTTGCTCTGATATATTGATATTTTTAAACCACGCTTTCCAACCGCTCCAATTGTGAACTATTTTAGCCAATTCAGCGTAACCGGCGGCGCCCGGATGGGAGCCATCGTTTTCGGTAAGTTCTTTTTGCCAAATTTCCGATTTTTGCAGCGGGGTGCAAACATCTAGATAAGGCACGTTTAACTCGCTGCAAACTTGAGAAAACTGTTCGGATAAGTTGGCAATCCGGCTTGTGCGATCGGGATCGATAACTGGCGGTGGCCCTACCATTAATACGGGAAATATTTCTTTAGCTGACGTGAGAATAGCTCGGGCATTTTCAATTGATTTCTCAACTTCTATGCGATTTTTTTCTTTTTCTAGGTGAGTGTCATTGACGCCAAAGGAAAATACGATTCGGCCGTCGCTGTAGTGAGGTAAGCGGCAAGAAACTTCGCTGAACCAACGAGTTTCTATATCGGCACTGGTTTCTCCCCTTATTCCTAAATTGTAGTAGGTAATATCGTGTCCTTGTCCGCAAGCGGCAGCGCAAATCCGTCCTGTCCAACCGAGACATTTTGGATCGCAAGTACCGTTTACAAAAGAATCGCCGATAAAACAAATACGCATATTATGTGTGGAAATTGGGAATTGGGAATTGATGACTGTTGACTGTTGACTGTTGACTGTTGACTGTTGACTGATGATTGATGATTACTAACAACTGACAACTGACAACTGACTACTAACAACTGCTAACTGCCAACTGCCAACTGCCTTTAATTCTTGCCGATGACGGACAATCCCTCTACAATTAGTGATGGTGTGTGGCAAGAACCGTTCCACTCGGAGTCTCCTCCCAATTCTACCAATTGTTTGAGGACGCTGTAGACGTTGCCAGCTACCATTGTGTCTTTAATTCTGCCGACTATTTGACCTTTTTTGACTCGGTAGCCGAGATCGACATTAATTGAAAAATCGCCGGAAATTCCAGCACTGCCGCCAAGCATTTGATCTACTACAATTCCGTCGTCTAATTGAGCGATTAAATCGATTAGCGAAAGCGAACCTGGTTTAATCAAAACATTGAACAAACTCGGTGTCGGATAGCTGCCTAAACCCGGGCGAAATCCGTTGCCTGTGGTGCCGCTACCCAAGGCTCGACCGGTGGTGCGATCGGTATAAAATAGCTGCAACACTCCGCTGTTGATAAAGACGATCGCCCGAGTGGGAGTACCTTCGTCGTCAAAGGGACAGCTATAGGGTCCGATATCCGGCTGCTGCGAGAGGGTGACAAGCGGCGATGTCACTTGTTGGCCTAATCGATCGTTCCAAGGCGAAGCGCCTTCGAGTACCTGTTTGCCGTTCAACGCCGCACACACAGTCCCCCACAGTAAATCGGCTGCTTTGGCTGTAAATAGCACCGGCACGCGGCCCGTGGCGGGGGCTACATTGTCTTTCGCCCATTCCAAACGTTGCAAAACTCGCCTAGCGCTGGTATTTAAGTCGAGGGTGCCGCGTTCGGTTTCGCCTTCCCAAATGTTGAGGAAATCTTCTCCCCGCACTAATTCTGCTGATAAGTAACCGCTGAGAGTGGTGTCGGTGTGACTGGAATCCAAGCCTCTGGTGTTCAGCAAGCGGGTGCTCTCGATTTCGCAGTCGAGTTCGGCGGTGCAGAGGCTTTCTGGATAGGCTTCGCGGACGATCGCGATCGCCTCTTTTCCCCAGTTTACTAGCTGTTCGGCCGACACCGACACTCCGCGATCGGGATAAACAACTTTCTCACCCGTGCCGAGTTCGATGGTTTCCGGTTCGTTGAGTTGCGAAAGTGCGATCGCCCTGTCCACCAAAATTTGCAGTTCCACGGGCCCGTAGGCCACCGCCAAACCCGGCCGCCCATCCCGCCACAGCCGCAGTGCAATGCCTTCTGCTTGGGCGGTTTCTAGCTGTTTGAGGCGGTTTGCTTCAAAAAAGACCGGCCTTGACAGCGATTGCGATTCCAATACCTCAGCAGCTTCTGCACCTGCTTTGGTGGCTAGTTCTAACAGTTGTTCTGCTGATTGCTGGTTGGTCATTGTTCTCGGTGGTTGGTAATGGGCGATCGGTAATACTATTTTCGATTTTCGATTTTCGATTTTCGATTAAAGAATTGGCAATGACTTACTGGGTATGGGTTTGGATCGCGGGCATACATTTAGATTCTTTGGGGAAACTGGTGGAATGCACGATCGCAAGATTGTACGCATTTGTGATTGTTTGCATCTTGCCAACCGCTTAGCGTCGATTTTAGCTTTGAGATTTTAGGTTTTAGATTTACTCCACAGATAAATCTGGGAACTTAAACTAAAATCTAAAATTTTGATATCTCCACCCCAGGAGTACGTGGGACGGTATCTGTTTTTGGCTGCGGTCAGAAACCGACTTTTTTACTGCTATTCAGCTCTGAAAACCGAGATTTTCCCTAAAAAAATCCGGTTGCTTAAATCTGATTGAGAATGCTGCCCGATATCAGTTATTGCCCAGCGAGCGACTAAATAGTTAGTTCGTGCAGCAGCCAAAATCCTGCAAAAGATTCCGATTCGGGATTCGACTGAATTGCTAAGAAATGTACTTTTTTTGCTTGCTTTTTAGCGGCTTCAAATCCTTTCGCTTCTCTCTCAGTTGCTGCGTCTCTGAGATTAGCTAAAATCCAGCGATCGTTAGCTCCCGTATCTAATACCAGCCTAGCGGGTGGGCCGCTCTCAAATTTGAGAAAAGCCAACTCCAAACCCGACATCCAACCTGCCAGGGCCGCTGCTCTCGACGAGTAGATAATTAGTCCCGGAATTTGTGTTTCTGGGGCGAGGCGTGTCATCGGCAGTCCGAAAGCTTCGCCAAATCCGATATCCCACTCGGACATTTCGTCAAAAGCTGCGAGTGGCAAACTCACAAACGCCCATTTTTCGCCGATTAAAGCATCGGGCAGCGCAACTGGCGTTTCGGGTACAAATTGAACGCTCGGGTTCACAACTGCTTGATAGCCCGGTTCGGCGGGATAAACGTCTTGCATCCGTTCTTCCAGCCACAGGCTGAGGGCGAGGGTGCGGCGGCTGCAGGCGGCGGGAATGTCCAAGTCCTCGCAGGCTTTGGTAATCATGTTCGCCATTTGGCGGCGGAAAAAGCGGATTTTTTCGGGTCGTTTCGGTGCTGCGGCGATCGCCTCTTTAATTGCACCAGCCAGCCACAGGGAATTCACGGTAGAACTGGAGCAGAATTGCGAGTAGCGAAACAGAGATTCGGCCTTGTCGCCTACATTCAGCGGGCTTTCGCAGATCAACACTTCCCATTTTTTTTTCTCTCGCTCGTCTAGGATTGGACGGCTGTAAAAGTCGAGTTCCCAAATAGTAGCCATGCCGCGCTGTTAAAAATTAATCCTTTCTCATGTTACCGGACAGCGGGCAAGTTTCTGATTCTGACAATATAAGGCTGATTTTCAATGGCGGGCGATCGCACTTTCCCAAAGATTGCCACTTTCCCTTGCAGTTTCCCGTGTAATTTTTGGCAGCAGTGCACAACCGGAAGCATTAGCAACTCCTCGGACAACTGTAGCGGAGCAATCTCAACACGCGATCGTTTGTTAAACTTGTGCAAGCCAGGGAAAACAAACAGTATAGCTTGATTCCATGAGACAAATCATTCTCGAAAAGATTGTTTCTACCTTACAACCTTTAGATTTTGTTCTCGCTTTGTGGCAAGGAGGTTCAGCAGCCCACGGATACACCGACGAGTGGTCAGACCTCGATATTGCCGTTGTGGTTGAAGATAACTGCGTGGAAGAAACTTTTGAGATTGTTGAAAAAGCCCTCGCCGAAATTGCCGAAATCGAACTCAAATATCGAGTTCCCGAACCCGCTTGGCACGGTCAATCGCAGTGCTTCTGGCGGCTCAAAGAAACCCCGCCGTTTTTGCTAATTGATTTTGCCGTTTTTCGGCGCAGCAGCCGCAACGATTTTCTGGAAATAGAAAGGCACGGACAAGTCCCGATAGCCTTTGACAAAGCTAATCTAGCTGTACCACATCTTTTGGATAAAAACCATCATTTATCCCAAATGCAAACCCGATTCAACGAAATTAAAATCCGTTTCGATTTGCTGCAACCTCTGGTTAAAAAAGAGATTTATCGAGGACATTTAGTAGATGCGATCGGCAACTATCACAATTGGACGCTTCTACCCTTAGTCGAACTGTTGGGCATGATTTACCGTCCCCACAGATACGACTTTGAACTAAAATATTTCACCCGAGATTTTCCGACCCAAATAGTCGATCGCATCGCACCGCTTTTCTGCATTGCCAACCTTGAAGATTTGGCAGCCAAACAGCAAATAGCTGAATCTTTTTTTGCAGAAAGTTTACCGCTTGCAGAAGCTAATTTTTACTTTGATAACACCCTAACACGAACGCAATAGGCTCAAGGTTTCGTACCGAAAGCGATTAACATAGTAGCATCAACCTTAAAGAGTAACATCCCATGACTAAACTCAGCGTTAACATCAACAGAATCGCCCTCCTCAGAAACTCTCGAAACATCGGTATCCCCAGCGTTACGGAAGCCGCAAAAACAGTAATTGCTGCCGGAGCTCATGGCGTTACAGTCCATCCCCGCCCCGACGAAAGGCACATCAAAGCTGCCGATGTTTACGAATTAGCTAAAATGCTAACGGTTGAGTTTAACATAGAAGGAAATCCGTTTCAGCCGCCATTTATGGATATAGTTTGCGACGTAAAACCGGCTCAGTGTACCTTAGTCCCTGACGCTCCAGACGTGCTAACATCGGATAGCGGTTGGAATATTCCCGAAAATCGCGATCGGCTCTTACCAATCATTGAAAAATTAAAAAACCACGGCATCAGAGTCAGCTTGTTTATGGACGCAGATGCTGCTCTCATGCCGCTAGCAAAAGAAGTTGGAGCAGATCGAGTAGAATTGTACACGGAACCCTACGCGACTGCTTTTCGCGAAGGTAGAGTAGAATTTGTTTTTCAACAATATGTCTTAGCAGCTCAAGCCGCTCAATCAGCAGGTTTGGGAGTGAATGCCGGACATGATTTAAATTTGCAAAACTTAGCTAAATTTTGCTCGATTCCTGATATCCTAGAAGTATCGATCGGTCATGCTTTAATTGCGGAAGCCCTAGAAATGGGCTTGTCCAAAACAGTACAAGCTTATCTGCAAATCCTGGCAGGTTCGTAATAGGAATTAACCTCGTGGGGGAGGGCGGATTTGGCAGTAAGAAACTCGTTTGTATGAGCGTTTCTGACTAAATCTGCCCTAGAAAAATACAGTATCAAAACTTACGAAAACAAGGGTTGCACGCGCTACAAATATGGTAATGTGCGGTTTGCAGCGCCCTACATAATTAGACGATCGCCAAAAATGAAGTAACACTACGGGCTGTCACCCCGTGGGGGTGCTGGCCGTTTTCTAGTAGCAAGGCAGAGCCAGCATCCCAGACACCGCGTTTTTTGGGTGGGGGCATTTCTTTAGCAAGATCCTGGGAAAAAGCTTTAATTTTCCTCGACAAAATTACTAATATTCCGTGATGATATTATGCGTAAGGAGTATCATTAAAATGTCCCGACAAACTGAGGCTACTACTTAGCTCCCGCACTGCCAATTTGCTACCAGCAGGTTTTGTGCCAGTACGGGATATTTACGTGTATCCTAGATGCTCCTGTAGCCGCTGTGCGATCGCCAGATTTAATCCGGTGAAAACAGGCAAACACAAGTAACCATATACAACTCTTTACCCCCCTTCGGAAGTGCGACATGAAAAAACTAATTTTACTGACTGGAATGCTACTCATGATGACGGCAAAATCAGTATTTGCCAGCCCAGTAGCCCCCAAAATTGCGCCGAGCGAGCTGATGGCTGCCTCGGAAATTACAGAAACCCTTAACAAACCCCTTACCTCTGAATCAGTTCCCAACCTCGAACCGATCGAGCGAATGTCAACCTCGGAAATCCGAAAAACCATCAACCAACCCACCACTTATATTTTTGAAGGCGTCAAAGGGCGAGAACTCACTCTCTCCCTGTGGGCTGGAAAACTGACAGCCGAACTGTACAGTCCCAACGGTGAAAATATGGGGGTTATTGAAAAAACAGATAATCAGTGGATCGGTCAGTTGCCAGAGTCCGGCATCTACCGCGTGCGAGTTACCCCGAAAGGTGAAACCACCAGCTTCGTACTCGGACGCGACTTTAACGCCAAGTGGACTTATAGGCCCGATCGCGCAATTCCCATAGCATTCAAGGAAAAACAAGCCACAATCAAACTCAAAATGTCCGGCTACCAAATCCAGCCCATCACGGTTCAAGGCAAGCAGGGGCAGACAATTAGGGTGACAGCTAACAAAAAAAATCTAGATCTGGCGATCGAATCTCCGTCGGGACAACTTCTGGATCAAGGCGAAGGTCAAACTTTTGCTCAACTCCCCGAGTCCGGAACCTACCGGGTAATCGTAGTTGCCAAGAGGCCGGTCAAGCCCTCAATCCGAGTTTCTCTGCAATAGCAAAGATTGCACAAATACTGTCGGGCGATCGAATTTGCGCCACCCAAAAAAACAGCTCCCCAATTGGGCGAGCTGTTTTTTGCGTAACATTAACCTTGGATCAGCGCTTCAAAACGTTCTTGTTTCCAAATGCAGCTTAAATCCGAGTCAGCTAAAGCTAGCTCTCGGTATAAATTAGGGATCAACTCAACAGCCCGCTGCAAATTGTCAAGGGCCAAATCAGCAAATCCCAGCAGCGCATAACAGCAAGCTTTATTGTAAAAAGCGTTAGCAAAATCAGGATTTATTTCTAAGACTGTTTCGTAGCAAGCAATCGCCTCAGAGTAGCAGCGTTTTCGCGCCAATTCCACACCCCGGTTGTACCAAATCAAATAATCTTCAAAGGGACGCTCAGATGTGGGAGTAAACTTGGCATTTCTCTGATTTAAACCTATTAATTTCTCCAAAGCAACTCTCCGTTCGCCCACCGCTTCGGCTCTGCCCGGTTGTAGAGCGATCGATCGGCTAAAACTAGCCACTGCTTGTTTGTAAAGTCCCATATAGTTCGCAGCTAGACCGCGATTGTACCAAGCCTTCGCGTCGTCAGGCTTAAACTCGATCGCCCGTTCAAAACTGTTGAGCGCCTGATAGTAAAGCTTGAGTTCCAACAAGGCATTACCTCGGTTGTACCACGCCCAAGCAGCCTCCGGGTACAAAGTTAAAGAGCGATCGAAACTCCGAACCGCCTTCTCGTACAGCCCCATATCGATCAGCGTCAGTCCCCGGTTGTGCCAAATACTCGCCGCGCACGGACTGAACTCCAGAGCCCGGTCAAAACTGTTGAGAGCCTCCAACCAGCGGCCCAACTTTCCTAAAGCAATAGCCCGGTTGTGCCAGCCAAAGCTCGCATTCGGCTCCACCGCCAAGGCCTCATCAAAACTCTTCAGCGCCTCTAAGTGCCGTTCTAATTTCCCCAGAGCCATACCTCGGCCGAACCAAGCCTTATAATGATCTGATTGCAACTTCAAAGCTCTGTTAAAGTTCGCCAGAGCACCATGATCATCGTTAGCTTCGAGGTGGCGCGAACCCAGATGGTAGTACCAAGCCGCTTCCAAGTTTTGAATTAAGTTCATAATATTTCGTATCTATCTTAAGGATGATTCTAGCTGAAATCCTACAGGGAGTAAAACTGTAATTCCACTAAAAATCGGAAACTTTTGATACAGGGCGATCGCCCGTACAAACTACCCGTAACAACCTCAACAATTTGCGGTCGAAACTAACTATTTTCCTCGGGTAAAATGCTCTTTTATCTAACCGCACTCATCGTTTTTTAGAGCTGCTGCGAATCTTAACTCTGCGTGAATCGCGCAAATCTAACCACCGCATCCCGAATTAGGTTTGCAGTTACACAAAGAGTCCTAGGGCGCCCCAAGTCTAACTGCAAATCTCACAGTGCGATCGAACTTCTGCTTGCCCTATTCAAGCAACCACAACCGCTGTTTTAGCATTCTCACTCAACAGCAACTGACCTGTTGCATCCATACTAAAATCTTTGCCCAGCACAAAACCCTTGCCCATCAACCGCTGGCAAACAACCAGCGCAGTAATCCGGCGAATTTCTTCCATCACGTCAGCAGGAATCAAATAACTCAAACTCCAGAGTACGGACTCGCAGTCATACCAAATCAAACGCTCAATACTGACAATCATCAAAGCCGCTACACTGTCAACAGACAGCCGCCCTCTGAGATCCGCAATCAAATCTTTACCAATTAAGCTATTGCGACTCATCATCGCTCTAGCCATCTTCCCAATTTCTTGTTCGAGTTCTAAATGATTCATGCTTGGCACTGGCTTTTATGTTTTTAAAGCACTACTAAAAGTAAAAACAGTAGCCGCTACCAGGCTCTGCCCTAGCGTAGCTGACGCAGGCTCTACCGCAACTCTTTTAACAAAGTATACCTAAAGAAGGATTAAAAATGTATCTAAAGGCAGATACGAAAATATTTTTTTTAAATAAATCTGTCAACCAATTCCCACAAGAGTTTTCACCAGCAGCTAATTGAGTATTTGTACTTATTAAGACCCCGAGTAAAGTCAATCGATTGAAGAATTGAAGAATTGGAGAAAGCGACCTCACGGAGGAATCCGGGGGGTTGTACCCAGGCTGCTTTTGGTCAAAAATGGGTAAATTCGATACATACTTAATAAAGTAGTTACTCCGGAGAAAAAACAGCAATGGCTGCAAACCAGGCAGACATCGATATTGCCCCCTTGATCGACTACGGCCTGATCGACCCCACCGCTACGCCAGAGCAAGTAGAATACTGTTGCCAACAAGCAGAGAGATTTGGGTTTGTCACAGTTTGCGTGTATCCCGCCTACGTCAGACAAGCAGTTGAACTGCTGCACGGCAAACGTCCCAAAGTCTGTACAGTTATAGGTTTTCCCACCGGTGCTTCGACTTCAACCGTGAAAGTTTACGAAGCTTTAGAAGCTGCAGATAATGGAGCCGTAGAGTTAGATGTCTCCGTTAACTTAGGATTGTTGAAAGCTGGAAGAATCGACGAATTCCACCGGGAATTAGCCCAAATTTGCGAAGAAACTAATCTCACCATTAAAGCAATTATCGAAAGTTCGCTCCTTTCCGATGCCGAAAAACAATTAGCGGCTGAGATTTGTATGGAAGCCGGCGCCGCCTACATCAAAACCAACACTGGCTTTTTTGGTCCGGCGAAAGTTGACGATGTGCGACTGCTGAAGGAAGTTACGAAGGGACGAATTGGAATTAAAGCGGCCGGCGGAATTCGTACTCACGAACAAGCTCTAGATTTGGTAGTAGCTGGGGCAACTCGTTTGGGGACTTCTCGCGGCCCGGAATTAATCCGCCAGCGCGATAATTTAGATAAAAGTCATTAGTCATTAGTCATTAGCAAGGACTAATGACTAATTGGGAATTGGTTCGCCCTTACCCACCCTACAACTAAAAGTTCTGCCTCTTGGACTGTTTTTGCTACTGTCTAATAACAATACTTCGGACAGTTTTTGATTGCCAACTGTAGAATGACTGTTCCAGCTCGATCGACCAACGAGGACAATGAAACTGTCCGAAGTAATGTAGTCAATCTAAAATCTAAAATCTAAAATCTAAAATCGAGTGACTCGAACTTACAAAGCAACTGGAATCAATCTTAAGAGTGCGGCGATGGGCGAATCCGATCGAGTGCTGACAATTTTGACGCGGGAATTCGGCTTAATTCGAGCCGTAGCACCGGGTGTTCGCAAACAGCGATCGACCATTGGCGGTAGAAGCGAATTATTTGTTGTCAACGAATTGCTAATTGCCAAAGGCCGATCGCTCGACAAAATTACCCAAGCCGACACCGTACAATCCCATCCGGGTTTGAGCCGCAACCTCGGGAAACTCTCCGCCGCGCAATATCTGGCCGAATTGGCGATCGCCAGTGCCCTTTCCGATGAGCCCCAAGAAGAACTCTTTTGGTTGCTGGGCGAACATTTGAGCCGTTTAGAGCGTTTGTCCGATCGCACAGAAATCGAATCCGCCGCCGTGCTGATTGCTCACCTCGCCCACGGCATTTTTCACTTGCTAGCTTTAGCCGGCCTCGCGCCCCAAGTCCAAGTTTGCTGCGCCACCAGACAGCCGCTCATCCCAAACTTCACCGATCCGAACTGGCAAACCGGGTTTAGTATACCCTCTGGGGGAACCTTCAGCTTGTCCGAACTAGCTAACTTAGAGGCAGAACTCTCTTCACAAACCGGTAGCTTGTACAAATCCCCCTCCCGTTCCCGCCAAATGAATAGCAGCAAACACTTGACAAATTTCGAGATTAATGCTAATGAATTAGCAGCGCTGCAACAGTTGGCTAGTCCAGAACTAGGAGAGGGGATTGCCGATCGAACAACATGGGTATCAGTAGAAAATATTTTGCGACAATATGCCCAGTATCATTTAGGTTGCACGATTCGCTCGGGAAGCTCGATCGACACCTACCTAGAGAGTTTTGAGTTTTAAATTTTGAGTGTTGAGTTAAATAGGGGAACGGGCGATCGTACATCGCACCCCCAGCCTGCCGGATACCCGAACCAGCCGGCCATTTCAGGTAAATTCTCAAGGTTGTTGCGACATCAGATAATAGATAGAGATAAAGTTACGAGATTATTAATAAACTTAGGGGTTAACACCTCAATTTGAAATTCCCGTCCCCCCAACCTCCACCATCCCAGGCGATCCCCCCCAAATCCTATGATGCGACTGTCCGATTCTGATTTGACAATATCTGTTTTAGCTGTGACCCACCACAAAATGGAAGAACGAGAAAATTTTCCCGATTTTCGCTCCGATCCCGTCTTGGCCGATCGACAATGGAGCAACGTCGAACACCCAGAAATGGATAAATCTCCCACAACTCCCGAAACAGAGTCAAGCAACCGCAAAAGCCAACAAGCCGAAGCAATCCCGCCGGTTCCCACACCAGAGCCAGCAGCAGAACTCTCCGAAGCAGTAGCCGAAACTCCCGAAGAAGAAACAGGATTTCTGCCAGTGCTCAAAAACCCAAATTTTCTAGCATTGTGGAGCGGGCAAGTTTTTTCCCAACTAGCAGATAAAGTTTATCTCGTACTGACGATCGCCCTCGTGGCCAGCCGCTTTCAAGCGCCAGATCAAACCATCAGCAGGTGGGTATCGGCAATCATGATCGCCTTTACCATTCCCGCAGTGCTGTTCGGGGCCGCCGCAGGCGTGTATGTCGATCGCTGGTCGAAAAAAGCAGTGCTCGTAGCCACAAACCTGCTGCGGGGAGGCTTTGTTTTAACATTGCCCGTGCTGCTGTGGCTCTCTGACGGGTGGGAACTCGGTCAACTGCCGCTCGGATTCTGCTTGCTGCTGCTAGTGACATTCCTCGTTTCGACCCTAACTCAATTTTTCGCCCCAGCAGAACAGTCAGTGATTCCCCTAATTGTGGAACGCCGCCACCTGCTATCGGCAAACTCCCTCTACACCACAACCATGATGGGTTCGGTGATTATTGGCTTTGCAGTCGGAGAACCCTTACTAGCTTTAGCCGACACCTTATTTTCCAACCTCGGCGGCGGACTCGGCATCGGCAAAGAATTAGTAGTAGGCGGAAGTTACGCCTTCGCCGGAGTGCTGTTGCTGTCGATGAAAACAGGCGAAAAAAACGATGCCGAACACGAACCGCCGCACCCCCTAGCAGATTTGCAAGACGGCCTGCGTTACATCAACGATCAACCTAAAGTCCGCAATGCTTTAATTCAACTAATTATTCTATTTTCCATTTTTGCAGCCTTGGCAGTTCTAGCAGTTCGGCTGGCAGAAATCCTCCCCGGTATGAAAGCGTCGCAATTTGGCTTTTTGCTGGCTGCGGTGGGCGTTGGCATGGCTGCTGGGGCGGCGACAGTGGGCTATCTCGGCCATAAATTTTCTCACTCCCAACTGAGTTTAATCGGATCGATCGGCATGGCACTTGCTCTGATGGGCCTTTCTGCATTTACACACCATTTGTGGCTCTCGGTGCTGTTCATTACCCTATTGGGTTTATTTGCCTCATTGGTGGGAGTGCCGATGCAGACTACAATTCAAGCAGAAACCCCAGAAGAAATGCGGGGAAAAGTCTTCGGGCTGCAAAACAATGCCACTAATATCGCTTTGAGTTTACCCTTGGCTTTGGCCGGGGTAGCCGAAACATTTCTGGGTTTGCCGACAGTATTTTTGGCTTTAGCAGGATTAGCGATCGCTGGCGGTGTCTTAACCTGGTATATTTCCCGTAGCAGTAATAGCAAAGTCGATCGAAGCTAAAAAATAACAAACCCTGATTTACTCGAATGCACATCGCTTGGCTAGGAAAAAAATCACCTTTTTGCGGTAACGTCACTTACTCCAGGGAAGTCACCAACGCACTATTAGACCGGGGATACCAGGTCAGTTTCCTGCACTTCGCCCAAGAAGCGGGCCCGCTGGACAGGAACAATACGGGGTGGAACATGGTAAATGGTTCATGGGGAAAGGGAATTGCTCAAACCTCATATACGAATTCGCTATCGCCCGCTAGTTGCAACGAAGTCTCTTTACCCTGTCACTACAAGTCGCAAATTTATACGATTCCCACTCTCAAGTCCCGCACAGTGCTGATGAAGTCTCTGCGGCGGCTGAAACCCGATGTTGTTCACGCTTCCCTGACGCTTTCGCCTTTAGACTTTCTGCTGCCGGAAATTTGTCAAGAATTGAATTTGCCTCTGGTGGCGACTTTTCACCCGCCGTTCGATCGCAAATTGCGGAATTTGACATCGGGAACCCAACACCTGATGTATCAACTTTACGCTCCGTTTTTGGCGAACTACGACTCGACGATCGTATTTTCTTACATTCAGCGGGATATTTTGGTGCGCTTGGGAGTGCCGGAAGAACGGGTGGCAGTGATTCCCAATGGCGTGGATGCTGTTAAATATTCGCCCGGGCCTTCGGGGTTGAAGTCGGAATTAAAGGCCGATCGAGTTTTTGTTTACCAAGGCCGCATTGCCCAGGAGAAAAATGTCGAGGCTTTGCTCAAAGCATGGAAACAGTGCAATTTTGGCCCTGGGAACGTATTGGCGATCGTAGGCGATGGGCCCCTAGCCGCCTCGCTGCAACTGTTTTACGGCGAAGATGATGGCATTGTGTGGCTCGGATTTGTTGCGGAGGAGGAACGCCGGATCGAAATTCTGCGGGGTGCCGACGTATTTATTTTGCCTTCTTTGGTGGAGGGACTGTCGCTGTCGCTGCTGGAAGCGATGGCCTGCGGTTTGGCTTGTTTGGCAACGGATGCCGGTGCTGACGGCGAGGCCTTGGAGGAAGGCGCGGGGATTGTTTTGAACACTCAGCGGGTACGGAGTCAGTTGCAAACTTTGCTACCGCTGTTTTGCGATCATCCTGAGTTGGGAATGCTGCTTGGTCAAAAAGCACGCCAACGGGCGCTCGACCGCTACACTCTCAGTCAGAATATTACTGAGTTGGAAAAGCTGTACTCTGAGGTTTTGCAAAAGCAGCGGGTGCCACTTCGCGGTTTAGCATGATTCAACAGGAAGAAGGAACTCCGAACCAGTTGAAATTAATCCGTGTATCCGTGTCAAAATTCGTGTCGTGCCTTCCTTCTTCCTTTACAAATGACTTACCGAAATCCTGCTCCTACAGTTGATATTATCATCGAGTTAGCCGATCGCCCCCATCGGCCGATCATACTCATCGAACGCCGCAATATTCCCTACGGCTGGGCACTTCCCGGCGGTTTTGTCGATTACGGGGAAGCGGTAGAAACGGCGGCAAAACGCGAAGCTTTAGAAGAAACAAGCTTGAATGTAGAATTAATCGAGCAATTTTACGTTTATTCTGACCCAAATCGCGACGCCCGCGAACACACTATTAGTATTGTATTTTTGGCTTCTGCAACGGGCGAACCTCAAGCCGCCGACGATGCTAAAAATTTACAGATTTTTGAATCTTGGCAGATTCCCCAGCAATTATGTTTCGATCACGATCGCATTTTGCGCGATTATTGGCGTTACCGTCATTATGGATTGCGGCCGCGTTTGTAGGGTGAGGATTTGTTAACCGCAGATGCACGCGGATTAACGCAGGTTGATTGCTATGATTTATCTGTGATTTATCTGTGTTAATCTGCGGTTAAATTCATTAAACTAAATTCTATGCCAAGCTTGACAATATTAGGCGGAGGTGCTTGGGGTTCGGCACTGGCAAATCTGGGAGGCAAAAAAGGATCTCGAGTTAATTTGTGGTCGCGCAGCAGTTCTTTTAATCTAGAATCAGTTATAACAGGTGCGGATGTTGTTGTTTCGGCAGTTTCGATGAAAGGAGTTGGAGCAACAGTCGATCGACTTTTGGCTTTAGAGTTAAGTCCGAGTACAATTATAGTTACTGTCACCAAAGGTTTAGACCCCGCGAGTACGCGCACTCCATCTCAAATTTGGCAAAATGCCTTTCCTAACAATTCAATAGTGGTACTTTCGGGCCCTAATCTTTCCGAGGAAATCCAGCAAGGATTGCCTGCTGCAACTGTAGCGGCGAGTTGGGATTTAGCGGCGGCCAAGCAAGTGCAAAATATTTACAGTTCCGATATTTTTCGGGTTTATGTGAATGAAGACCCGCTGGGAACTGAGTTAGGTGGAACTTTGAAAAATGTATTTGCGATCGCTGCTGGTGTTTGCGACGGTTTACAATTAGGAACTAATGCTAAATCTGCTTTGCTGACTCGCGCTTTGCCGGAAATGATTCGGGTAGGAGTTCGTTTGGGAGCTCGCGCAGAAACTTTTTACGGTTTATCTGGTTTGGGAGATTTGCTTGCTACTTGCAACAGTCCTTTATCGCGCAATTATCGGGTTGGTTTCGGGTTAGCTAAAGGCAAATCTCTAGAGCAAATTTTGCAGGAATTGCAGAGCACTGCTGAGGGAGTCAATACTACTAATGTGTTGATTGATTTGGCCAATCAACGCGGCATTGAAGTGCCTGTTTCTCGTCAAGTTTATCGCTTATTAAATAGTGAAATTACTCCAGAACAAGCCGTTTTATCGCTGATGGAACGCACTTTGAAACCGGAGTAATATCAAAATACTTACCAGATATTTAGAGCAGCATCACTGAGAATGAGTTTCTTAAAAAAGGCGCTCTAATTTTTTGTACACTTCATCATCGTTACGCTTACCAACTAGAATAATTTCTACCAAATCTTCTTCGGGATTAAAGCTGTAAATAATCCGATACTCGCCACTATCTACCCGATAATAACCCGGATATCCGATTAATTGCTTGCTATCATTAGGTAAAGGATCGACATTCAGCGCTAACACTTTTTTAGCAATTTGAGCCGCTATTTTAGGTTGCAAACCCTTGAGAAAGTCGAGAACTGTTTGTAAACCATCAAGTTTCGCCATTTGCCAGTTGTTGTAGTGTTTCTACAAAGGTTTTAGTACCAACCATTTGAGACTGACTCATGGCCGATTTTGCTGCTTTTCCTAAAAGCATATCTTCTAATTCCATCAGTCGCTCTATCAAGCGCTGATAGGCATCAGCCGACATAATTACGTGGCTGGGCTGCGATTTATCTGTGAGTAAAACTGGCTCCACAGCAGCTCGGTTAAAGACTGTCCCCTGTGGATTACATACTTCTGCGAGGGTGTAACTTTGCATGACAGATGTTATGAGCGTGGGTTATGTCTATTTTAGGCCAAATCGGCAGGGATTGGGAGGTCGATCGATATTTGGGATTACAAAAGTAGGACTTACGCAAAAAACCCGGTTTTTGAGAAAAATCCTGCACCTCTGGGAGAAATTTCGCAGCAGTCGCCAGCCGTATTTTTCCTGCATTGCGTAATACCGCCTTCTAGAGTGACCCTACCATCTAAGACTGTTCCTTATCATCAGGGGCGGGTTTCACCAACCACAATTGTTGAAAACTAAGGATCTAATAAACCCGCCCCGCCCCTACATGAAGGATGCAACCAGACATGATATAAGCGGGATAAATACGATCTATTTACCGCCGTAATAAAACGCAATTTCTTTCTCTTTCAGCGGTGCAAAGTTTGCCGCCACCAGCATTTTATCGAGTTCCTCTTGTCCGATGTGTTTGACACCGATTCGGACAATGCGTGATCGCATTGTATTTGACACGCCACTGCGCTGTCTGCCGGCTTCTAAGCCCATCACTTGCTTGTAGAGGTCTAATTTTGCTTGCGGAATCGGAGTACCGTCAAAGTCGATTCCAGAGGCGATCGCAACATCGATCGCATCTGCACCAGTTGTAGATTGAGCCGCTGAGTTTGTTTCTGAAGACATTGTGCAAATAAAATAAAAAGGACGATCGTCATAAAAAGTAGTTTAGTCCTAAAAGTGCCACAGTTGAGCACCAAACTCTAGTACAGCTCAAAATAACGTAAACTCGTGAAACAAGCTAAAAATATTCGATTAAGCACAGTTTGCCACAAGGGCGATCGCACTTAGCATTTCTTCAAACAACGGATTGCCAAAACTCATCAATTGCAGTGAAGCATTTTCGTCAAAGATATCCGGGTAAAATGTGATATAATAATCGCGACTTTTATAGTTGAGATGCCAAGTGCGATTTTCAGAGCGATCGAAGATAGCGCCAATCTGCTTTAAACTCAAAGAATTGACAAACAAATCTTCGATGGTTTCAGGAAACAGAGAAGTCGGCGACAAAGGTTGACGGATTTCTTGCAAATCTGATTCTACATCCATCGCTACCATTTCATCGAGGGCAAGGCGCAAAGGCGGCGCGTCTAAAATGCGATCGAACTCTCCCAACAAAACGCCCTCTTCTTCGGGATCTGCACTCATCACAGCCTGTTCGATAAAAGTGGGAACTGTTGCGAGAATCGGTTGCAAATTGCCGACTACGGTTTGGAAAGCATCGATGCGATCGCGCAATTTCTTGTAAACCTTCGCCTCTACCGTTCCGTCGTAATAAAAATTATGTATTCTGACGGTATCATAAATCTGTCCGATGCGATCGAGTCTGCCGATGCGTTGTTCGACTCGCATGGGATTCCAAGGCATATCGTAGTTAATTAAAACGCCGCAAGTTTGCAAATTTAGCCCTTCTGATGCGGATTCGGTACAAAGTAAAATTTTGATGATTCCTTCTCGGAATTTGGTTTTGATTTGTTCTTTCGGAAAAATTCGCCATTGGCCATTTTGATACAATTCTCCGCCGCGCCCGGAATAGCAAGCAATCTGAGCACCATATAATTGTTGTAAAGCGCTGCGGATATAATCCATTGTGTCGGTGTATTGCGTAAAGACGATCGCACTTTCGCGCTCGATTAGTTCTTGACGCAAAATTGTGATAAAATGCGAAAGCTTGCTATCTTCGCCTGTATTCTCAAATTGATAAAGTAAATCTTCTAAATATTTAATTTCTTCAGGATCGGCTGGTTCAAAATAAGATTCCATTCCTTCCAGAATCACATCATCGGCCTCATCTAAATCGTGAAAATCATCCTCAGTAATGCTAATTCCTTCGAGGCGGCGCTGTAAGGATTCGCGAATCGCATAAAACGAACTTGTCAGGCGTTTGCGGTAAAGAGTCATCAAAAATCCTAACGCTTTGCGGTTGTCTTTTTGCGCTAGATTATAAAAGTGCCGCACGTAATTGCTGACGGCGAGATAAAGGGGGACTTCGCGGTTATTTTCTAAAGTAATCGCATTGTCTGTGACTGCGCGGTGGGGAATATCGCGATCCAACAATCCCCGCTGATAGTATTGGCGCAAGGTGTCGCGCGTGTGGCGGAACATCAAATCCTTGAGGGGAGTATTCACTGTCAAATATTGGCGGGAAGCGGCGATAAAATCCGTGTCTTCAGCAACTTGTTTTGGGTTGACTCGCTGGTTTTTTTCCCAGACATCGCGCAACTTATAATATAGTAGCCGATCGCCTTTCTGTAAATATTCCTGCAACCGCAAACAGGGCGAACCTCCTTGCTGGAAGTAATCTACAGACATCAGTTGCCAAAAATTCAAGGTTTGGCGATCGGGCTTTTCCGACAATGTGCTAAAATAAGTGCAGAAATTCTCACCATAAGACCAATGTCCTTGGAGTCCGAGAAGGTGCAATAAATCGAAAACTTCGATCGCGTCAATCTGCATCGGCGTGGCGGATAATAATAACAGCGATCGGCTTTTTTCTTTCAATTGCTGCATTAACTGTAACAACCGATTCGGAGTTTCCTTGCGGTTTTGCGGGCTTTGGCGGCGGGCGTGATGCGCTTCATCCAGAATCACCAAATCCCACGGTTGCGCGTCTAAAAGCTGTTTTGTGCGATCGCTCCGACGGACTAAATGAGATGATGCTAAAATGAGATTTCGGGAATTCCAAATATTCTCTTCGCCTGACTGACTCCTCTCCCCATACGAATTTTTTAATTCACCTTTGCTATAACTCCAAAAGTGCAAATTGAATTTTTCGCGCAACTCTTCGTGCCATTGCGGCTGAATGCTGGCGGGTGCTAAAATTAACACGCGCTTAACTTTTTGGCTGACGAGTAAGTAACGCAGAATTAACCCAGTTTCGATGGTTTTTCCCAATCCGACTTCATCCGCAATTAAGAAACTTTTCGGAAAATTAGCCGCCACTCTACGCAATATCTTAATCTGATGCGGCCAAGGTTTAATCGGAATAGATTTCAAACAATAATCGAGACAAGTCGGTGATGCGTACAAATTGAGAAGCGGTTCAAATTTAGCATAATCTAGGAATAGTTCAGAATCCCCAACAACTCCTCCTAAATCCCGACTCCTAACATCCGTTACATCCGCTACAAAATCCGTTGCCGAACCTTCCTCATCTGTTACATCCGTTACATCCGTTACAAAATCCGTTGCCGAACCTTCCTCCCGATTCCACACAGGTTTACTGCGGGGCGCATAGTTGAGCAGCTTATTTTTCACCGCTTCCGGCACTTCAAAAACGCGCACATTCGGCGATAAATTGTTCCATAACTGTTCAAACCGAAAAATCTCATCAGAAACTCGTTCTGCATCTCTGCCGCCTTCCCAAGCACAATAAACGTGGAAAGATTCAACGTTGCTTTCCCAACCGCTGAGAGATTCGTTATTGGAACCGCTAAAAGCTAATTGTGCGCCGTTACAGTCGGTGAAAATGCCGACTTTTTCGTGAAAAATATGCTGCCGATCGAGTAAACTTTCAGTATCTATTGGTAAGCCGTTAGATTTGAGGGGAACGGCGATTTTAATATCGAGATAACTGTTTTGAATCAGCCAACTGAGAATTTCAAAATGTTTGAGTTGGGCGAAGGTTTTGGGCGGCTGTAAATCGGTATCGAGGCGGATGGTAACTGCATCTCGGAGGGCGTAACCTTGTTGGATAGCTTGCAAGTCTTGCGGGCTGAACTGACAGCCCATGATTAACCGCATCCGCCCTTGATTGTGCAGCATCGCGCCCAATCCCTGCGCTACTTTACTGAGGATGGCGCTGTTGAAAAAGCCGGATTTGCGATCGTACTGTAGAGCACATTCTAGGGCGGGAATGTAGAAATCGGCGATCGGGTTATTTTCGTTGCTAGAATAGCTAATCCGCCAGGGGTAATCGGTTAAATTCATGTTATGAGTTATTTGTTATGTGCCACAATCTTCGATCCCCCTAAATCCCCCTTAAGAAGGGGGACTTTGAATTAAACTCTTGTCCCCCCCTTATTAAGCTATGCCTTACTCACATCTTTCTTAACAAAATCAGGCTTGACATCTGGGGGGGAATGGGTGGAAACTAATTTCC
>NZ_JAUBUG010000026.1:22093-79055 GCF_036705345.1 Microcoleus sp. B3-D2 | reverse complement strand
ATCAACTGAATATGCTTTCATTGATGTATTTTTAGAATCTCTTCTTATTGTACCTCATAACAGCCGGAAGTGCTGTAAGCCCAATTGCCAGTAGCAATGGCCAAAAAACTCAAAAGAGTTGACCAAAAGGCTAATGTACGCATTTGCGGCAAGATTTTAGGGACACCCCGCAACAATGGAAATGCTAGATGTCCTGTATAAACCATTACCACTAATGCCAACATTGCACCCATGCCGTGAATGGTTCCCATCTACCGCTGCCAAGGGCTCGGATGCAATAAGTTAACTAAAGGTAAAAACAGAAATAAACCAGCAGATAAAAAGCTCAGCCGGTAGATGGAAACTTGAGCGATATCTAACTGTTTGGGAAATTCAGAGGCCACTAAATCGGTAGTTGAGTCTTGGGTTGAGCGTTGCACCACTGGCCAACCTCCTGTAGGTTGCCCGGAAAATTACTTGAGAATAAGTGGATTAGTATTTTGAGTTTCTGGATAATGCAGCTCGTGCGTGCCGAGTCGATCGCACATTGGCGCGATCGACAACCGCAAACCTACTGGTAATTATATTGACTAGCAATAATTCGGACTTTTTAGTTTCTCGAACACGCAATACTTTTGCTGTGACTAGCTATCGGCTAATTTCACTGCTGCGGTGGTCAAAAACTTAACGCTATTTATTCTCAAGAGTTGAGAATAAAACCAATGACATATTTTCAGTGTATTCTTTATATTTTTTTAATATTCTTGCTTGAGCTTGACGCTGAATACAATTTTGCAGTTTAATCTGTAAACAAATATTGATAATTCTTATCAAAAAGCTTCAATTTGGGGGTGCTAGGTAAAATATCCGAATAATTCTTCAGGATTATTTAATGTAAAATTTCTCATCCTCAAAATTCTGCCTTTGAGGCGCTAATCTATATCAAATAAGCGATCGCCCGCCACTAATCCCCCGATCGCTCGATCGCATTAATGCCCCCAGAGGGGGTTTTAAATTTTTGTAAAAAATAGTTGACTAAAGAGTTGGAACTTCTCTCGTTTGGGATAGATCGATGCACATACCTGATGGTTTCCTTTCACCGCCAGTAGCCATTGCCACCGGCATAGCAAGTGCAGCAGCAATTGCAGTTGCCCTGAATCGAACCCGCGCCAGTCTTGGACTGCGACAAGCCCCAATCATGGGCTTAACTACAGCTTTCGTGTTTGCAGCCCAGATGATCAACTTTCCCGTAGCCGGCGGCACCAGCGGCCACTTGTTGGGAGGGGCGCTCGCATCCGTCGTTTTGGGGAACCCTTGGGCGGCAACTTTGGCAATGAGCACGGTTTTTATAATTCAGAGCGTCTTGTTTGCCGACGGGGGCATCACCGCCTTGGGAGCCAATATTTTTAACATGGGGCTAGTTGGTATTTGGGTGGGCTGGTGGCTGTTGCAGCCATTGCAGCAACTCTTGGGAGGTTCCAGAAACCGTTTGCCGCTAGCTGCGGGGATTGCAGCCGCCCTCAGCGTCGTGGCTGCTTCGATTTGTGTGGCGATCCAATTGGCAATTTCTGGAACAGTAGGGCTCAATATCGCATTGCCAGCAATGGTAGGCGTACATATTTTAATTGGGATTGGCGAAGGGCTAATTACAGGTGGCGTTTTAACTTATCTCGTCAAAGTGCGGCCGGATTTACTGCCGGGACAACAGCCACAATTGCAGAAATGGGTAGTGCCAGTAATCGGGGTGTTATTAATTTCGGGGGTGCTTTCGCTGTTCGCTTCAAGTTGGCCTGACGGGTTAGAAGCGGTAGCCGAAAAATACGGCTTTAAAGATAAAGAAGCTGTGGCGATCGAAAATCCTACTCCTTTGGCAGATTACACAGTTAAAGGATTAGAAGAACAGCCTATTGGTACTAGCATTGCTGGACTTTTAGGGTCTGCCTTCAGCTTCGGCGCGGCTTTTGGGATTGCTCAGTTGGTGGTAAAACCTAAAGATGTCTAAACTCTCCATACCTTTTCGATTGCGAGTGTCTCTCACAATTGTGATTGGCATTGGTTTTATGAAGACAGGCGCTTGGCTGTGGCTGGGGATTTATGGGGCGATCGCACTTTTTTGGTCGTTTTGGCTCAGGGCTCCGGTGCGAACCCTAGCGCAACTGTTGGGAGCAGAATTGCTTTTTCTCTCCTTATTAGTGCTGCCCCAAGGTTGGGAACGTGCCAGTTTTCTGTTGCTGCGTTCCCTAATTTGCCTGTTAATTATGAACAGTTTTCTGCTAACTTTGCCACCCCACAGTTTCGGAATCGCCCTCAAAGGATTACCCCTACCAGCAGGTTTGCAAGAGATTGTACTTTTAACGGGACAATACTTAGAAATCCTGCTGGCAGAAGTCAACCGCATGAAAATATCCGCCCAACTCCGAGGCTTGTCCGGCGCCGGAGGATGGCTGCGTTACGCCAGTGCTTCCATGATCGGAGCACTTTATTTGCGAAGTCTCGATCGGGCAGAAAGAGTACACGCAGCCATGCTAATTCGGGGATATCAAGGAAGTTTGCCCGCCGACTCGAAATCGACACCAAAAGAGCGACTCTGGCTGACAATAACAATTTTAATAGTAGCCGGATTAACAACAGCTTCTTACGGTAATTGGGAATGGGTAATGGGGAAGGGGTAATTAACTGGTTCCCAAGCTCTGCCTGGGAACCGATGTCCAGAGGCTCTGCCTCGCTTCTTGCGGAGGGAAATTGGAGGCAGAGCCTCCCGATCAGCTTTTCCAGGCAAAGCCTGGGAACGAGTAGAAATTATTCAATCTAAAATCAAAAATCTAAAATCTAAAATCGGATGACTAATCTCAAATCCGCGCCAACAATCGAAGTGCAAGACTTAGTATTTGGCTATCGCGAGCAAAAGCCTGTATTGCGGGGAATTTCTTTTACTTTGCACCCCGGAGAAAGAGTGGCTCTACTCGGCCTGACAGGTGCTGGTAAAAGCACTTTGCTTGAAAACTTGATCGGATTAAAAATGCCTCAATCCGGCGAGATTAGAGTGCAGGGAAAAAAGCTGGAAGAGGCGACTTTATCGCAGGCGCGCAGGCAGATTGGATTTTGCTTTCAAGACGCTAACGACCAGCTATTTATGCCGACAATTTTGGAGGATGTAACGTTCGGGCCGCGCAATTACGGAGTGCCGCCGGGAGTTGCGCGCGATCGAGCTTTAGCCCTATTAGACGAATTTGGTTTACTAGAATTTGCTAACCGTTCGGCCCACGAACTTTCGGGAGGTCAAAGAAGGTTAGCAGCCTTGGCAGCAATTTTAGCATTAGAGCCGGCAATTTTAATCTTAGATGAGCCGACTAACGGGCTCGATCCCTCGTGGCGGCGTCACTTGGCTAAGGTTTTGTCACAATTGCCGATCGAGGTAATTTTGATCGCTTCTCACAATTTGAATTGGATCGGGAAAACGACTCAAAGGGCGTTAGTTTTGGCGGATGGTGAGATTAAAATTGACAGAAAAACTCAAGATTTGCTGGCAGATACATCAACTCTCGAATATTACAATTTGCCGCCAGATTGGTAATTATTTATTGGTTTGTATTGAGGATTTTATTCCTCAATACAAACCTGATAAGGGTTATTTTACAGGACATGATATGAAAGGCAATAGACTTATTACATAAATCTTTGATTGCTCGGGAAAACGCAGAGCCAAGGCAGATGATTTCAAGATTGTTTGCGAGTTTTGCAAGAGGTATAATATCTAGCTCGAATTACAGCTCAAATTTGCGAACTGCTTCATTGTACAGATGAATAGCTAAATCACGAAGAATTTGTTCATTTTGAAAATCACTTCCTAACTTCTGTTTCGCCGTTTGAACACACATTTTCATCAACTCGGATGAACTTTCGATGTGAAGTGCGATCGCCCTTTGCTTTTGTTCAAACCCGACCTCGATTTCCGCCAGCCTTTTGACCGATTGATAATTCGCAGATTGCTCTAAATTGGCCGCCATTTTTTCCTGCTTTCTCTTTTGCACTTCCTCGGAAAAACCCGCAGCAATTATCCCCGCAGGTAACGCAAAAATTCCAATTCCCAAAAATGCTAATATTGCTCCTAAAAATCTGCCTAAAGGAGTGATTGGATAAATATCGCCGTAACCAACAGTAGTTAATGTCACCACTCCCCACCACATTGCATCGGGGATGCTCCCAAAAGCTTTTGGATGCGCCTCGTGTTCCACAAAATACATGATGCTAGAGGCAAATATTAACAGAATAAAAACTGCAAATGCAGTGGCGATTAACTCCTCTTTTTTAGCGAACAATACTGCTCCGAGAGTTCTGACTGACTCTGAATAACGGCTCATTTTTAGCAAGCGCAACAAGCGCAGGAGTCGAATTAAATTAACGAAGTTTAAACTCGGAAATAATAGCAAGGAGTAAAAAGGTAAGATTGAAATTAAATCTATCAGACTTAGCGGGGTAAGAGCATATCTCAATCTGCCCCAAAGCGGGTGGGTGTATCTGCAATCGACTGTACATACCCACACCCTCAAAAGATATTCTATTGTAAATACTAAGGACGAAACTATTTCGATGTTGTCCAAAATCGCTTGGTGTTCTTGCGCCAAGGTGGGCGAAGTAGAAGCAATAAAAGCAGCGACGTTTATCAAAATCAAACTTGTAATAACAAAGTCATCTGCTAAACTGTATAAATTGCGGCTTTCTGAGGTTTCTAAAATTTCATGAATTATAGTTTTGAGTTGTTTACGCATCGGATATCCTCCTAAAAAATTAGCAATTAACATCGCGCTTTACTACAGTCTAAGCAATTAGATTAAAAAAATTAAGCAGGACTTGCCCTAAAACTAAAAATTTGGTGTCTTCAGAAATGCCATCGTTGCGAAACTCAATATTTCTCAGGGAAACTGGGTTGTTTGGGGCAAGGGCGTTCTAGTTAAATTTAGAGTTAATGTGGAAAGAATTCCCAACTATTACTGGATTTGCAGGCAAAAATCATGAAGGTAGCCGTATTTAATACCAAATCCTACGATCGCACTTTTCTGACAGCAGCCAATGTCGGCGGTCAACACGAGTTGGTTTTTTTTGAACCGCATCTGACCCTGGAAACCAGCGTTTTGGCTGCTGGATTTCCGGCTGTCTGCGCGTTCGTGAACGACTGCTTGGACGCGAAAACGCTCGGGGCGATCGCCGAAAAAGGCGTCCGCTTGCTGGCCCTGAGATCGGCCGGATTCAATCACGTCGATTTAGCAGCAGCGAAGGATTTAGATCTAACTCTCCTCCGAGTTCCCGCTTATTCTCCCTACTCCGTCGCCGAACACGCAGTCGCCATGATTTTGTCCCTCAACCGCAAAATCCACCGGGCCTACAACCGCGTCCGCGAAGGCAATTTCGCCCTAGATGGCTTGTTGGGTTTTGACCTCCACGGCAAAACGGTGGGAATCGTCGGAACTGGCAAGATTGGCGCAATTACTGCCCAAATTCTGCACGGATTCGGGTGTCGCCTGCTGGGATACGATGTTTTCCAAAACCCAGATTGCCTCGCCCTAGGCATGGAATACGTCGCACTCCCGGAACTGTTCGCCACCTCTGATATTGTCAGCCTCCACTGTCCGCTGATACCGGAAACTTACCATTTGATCGGTGCAGAGGCGATCGAGCAAATGAAACCGGGGATGATGCTGATCAATACCAGCCGCGGTCAGTTGATTGACACTAAAGCTGTTACCAAAGGTCTGAAGTCGGGTATAATTGGCTACCTCGGATTAGATGTGTACGAACAAGAGACGGATCTGTTTTTTGAGGATTTGTCAAATCAGGTCATTCAAGACGACGTTTTTCAGCGTTTGCTGACTTTTCCAAACGTCCTGATTACCGGACACCAAGCTTTTTTCACGGAGGAAGCTTTGAAAAATATTGCCGAAACCACGATCGCCAATATCACCGACTTTGAACAAGGACGCCCTTGCCCGAATCAAATCGACTTCGCTCAAGTGAAAAAATGAGTCAAAAGACCGATTTGGCAACGGGGGAAATTGTTTACAATCAAGTCTTATCCTTATTTTTGCTTGCAATTTGTGAAGCTCTGCCTTAGTCTCATCAATTAGTCCCGGCAGCGCGAATGCTGTGCTAATTGCCGGAGAATTATATTGGCAGCCACTCAAAGCCTGCAATTGTACTTGACACCGGAGGAAGTATCAAATGACACAAGCTAACTTTTCTGACGACGCACAAACAGTCACTGAAGTCGTCACAGTAGACCTGGTGCCTGACCAACCGGGGGTCATGACTACAGTGACAACCACAGAAACAACGACGAGCCAGTTCCAAGATATTAAAGACCAATTTCTGACAATTTTGTCGGAACTTCCAACCTATGTCTCCAATTTTTTTGCTGACTACCAAAAGCCCCTCATAACTATTGGTTTAATTCTGGCAGGCGGCATTAGTATTAAGGTAATGCTGGGAGTTTTAGGTGCTCTTAATGATGTCCCTTTGGTTGCTCCCGTTTTTGAGTTGATTGGGATGGGATATACGGGTTGGTTTGTTTACCGCTATCTGCTCAAGGCTTCTAACCGCCAAGAGTTGTTAACGGAAATTGATTCTTTAAAAGAACAAGTTGTAGGTAAAGATTCTTAAACGAAGGAAGAAGGAAGAAGGAAGAAGGAAGAGGGAAGAAGGAAGAATGAAGAAGAAAGAATGAATAAAGAAGATTTTTCCCACTCTCCCCTCTCCCAATCTCGCACTCCTGGCTCTCCCAATCTCCCGCTCTCCGGCTCTCCCCCTCTCAATTAGGATGGCAAACTTGTTGCAAAGTGGCGGTAAAGTCGGGATAGGAAATGGCAGCAGCTTCTGCCCGGTGAATGTTAGTAATACCTGTGGCGTTGAGGGCTGCGATCGCCAAACTCATCGCTATTCTGTGGTCGGTGTAGCTGTCAACATCGGCGCCGGTCAAAGGAGTTCCCCCGGTAATTTCTAAACCGTCGGGTAACTCGGAAATTTTGGCTCCCATGCGGTTGAGTTCGGCAGCAGTCACGGCCAGCCGATCGCTCTCTTTGACTCGCAACTCGGCCGCATCTCGAATTATTGTAGTACCGGACGCAAAGACCGCTGCTACCGCCAAAATCGGGATTTCGTCAATCAGTCGGGGAATTAAGTCGCCAGCAATGGTGCATCCCCGCAATTGGCCGGAACTGCGAACCAAAATATCCGCTACCGGTTCCCCGGCAGCCTCTCGCTGATTTTGCAGTTCAATATCGGCGCCCATCATTTCCAAAGCTTCCAAAATGCCTGTACGGGTTGGGTTGACGCCGACATTTTCGACTACGAGTTCGGAACCCGGAACGATCGCCCCAGCAACTAGCCAAAATGCCGCCGAACTAATATCCCCCGGTACAATCACATTCTGCCCTTGCAGTTGTGTCGGCCCAGTAACTGTCACGCTACAAGTTTCTGGATCGACGCTCAATTGGGCTCCAAACGCTCGCAGCATCCGCTCGCTGTGATCCCGCGACAGAGCGGGTTCTGTGACTGTAGTTTCTCCGCTTGCCATCAAACCGGCGAGCAAAATGCAAGATTTAACTTGAGCCGAGGCGATCGGAGAATGGTAGTGAATTGGTTTTAACTGCTGTCCGAGTATCGCTAAGGGAGCTAAAGAATTGCTTTTTCGACCCCAAATTTGGGCTCCCATTTGTTGCAGCGGTTTAATGACGCGCGACATCGGGCGCGATCGCAGAGAACTGTCACCCGTTACTGCATAAAAACGCCCAGGATGAGAAGCTAAAATTCCCAACATCAGCCGCATCGTCGTGCCGGAATTACCCGCATCCAAGACTTCCACAGGCTCCTCTAACTCGCCAATTCCGACGCCCCGGACTGTCACCCGTTCCGCGTTGAGTTCAGAAACTTTGGCTCCCAGGAGCGAGAAACATTTAGCCGTGCTGCGGGGGTCTTCCCCTAGGAGTAGTCCTTCAATAGTAGTTTCGCCTTGGGCGATCGCACCCAACATCAAAGCTCGGTGAGAAATCGACTTATCGCCCGGAACTCGAATCCTCCCCACCAGCGACAAGCCCGAGGCCGGTTTTTGAATGCTTAAAGTTTGGCTTTTGTCAAGAAGCGTAGTAGTTATAATGTCAGCTTGCATTGAGATAAACTAGGATTAGATGGCGTTAGCTATCCTACCTTTTTCCCAGTCCTAAGTTAGTCGTCTTTTGGATGCCTGCGGGTTTTTTCCCAATGTGTCCGGTTAACTTAAAGGCTGATTAAACTCGCCCGCAGACTCTTCTGTCAGTTATCGGCGACAAGGGAGGACGGACGCAACCGCACGGATTTCACTTTAATTTCACATTAATTTCACAAATATTATCCGTGTATCTGCCTAGCTTTCATTTCCGGCTATCAGTTATCGACCAGATGATTGAATTTTGACTGAACAATTTTAGATTTTCGATTGCGAGTTGTAGGTTTTTCATTTTTTTAAGCAAAAGCTCCGGAATTTGGAACCCCGCCAATCTAAAGTCTAAAATCTCCAATCTCAAACCGCCCGATCCACAACAACTCCTAAACTTTTATTTATGCTGACCCATCACCGCAAGCCTGTAAGTTTATCGCTGGTATCCACAGATTTACCTTTGTGGTCATTCGTGGAAACCGCTGCTACCCTTTATCAAAAAGACAGCGATCGCTTTCACTTGTTGTTGCACGAACCAGCAATAATCGATCGCGAATTTTCCGACGACTCCGACAAATCGGCCGAGCCAGTTACAATTTTGCCCCCAACTACAAAACCCCGGTTGCTCTGGCTAGAAGTTTCGCCCTATCGAGTCATTATGACGATGCAAGGAAACGGCAAATACAGTTACCGCCACTGCTGGGAACGAGGAATGTACGGCCTGAGCCGTTATTGGCTTCAGGGCGAATCGCTGGCCACTCCCGAACAGTTGCGACTCCGCAACTTCACTCGCAACTTGACGCTCACAGGAAAGCCGGAACCGGATCACTTGCAGTTAGAATATGAGTTGTGGTCTGAGAAAGTGCAACTCGGTCGCTATATTTTGAATCTAGAAATTCATCACTAAATTGGGTAATTGCAAAGGGGTAGATAGTAGGTGAAGGCGACGCATTCCTCAAATTCCTTCACCCCCCGTGGGTTGTTGGGGTTCGCGTGGCCATCTCCCAACTCAAAACTCTTAGCCTTTAGCGATCGCTCTTACAATAATTAATCAGTTTGCTAGTCAAAGCGTCTTGATTTGCGGCTGCTTGATTCGCCTGTTGGCCTGCTCTAATAATATCTGCTTGAGCGGTTTGGATTTGCTCTCGACCTTCTATACTTGTAGAAGCGAGATTTCCAGCCTGAAGACTTTTGCTTATGTCGCCGAGTGCTTGACTAATTTCCTGGAATGATTTAACCGATGGCTCCTGAATTTCTTTGAGGGTTGGATCTGTGATTCGCAGATCTTCAAGTTCATTCGCTATCAGGTTCAAATTTTTAGCTAAGTTGTCGGTCGTTGCAGGATCGTTGCTGTCTTTATCAACATCAATGAGAGCGTTGCCCTTGTTGACAATTTCAGTAAATTTAGTACACTGGACAGCTCGGCTATCGCTGCAACTAATCGTCAGCGTACAGCAAGCAACAACTATCAGCAGGATGGCAATCTGTTTGCGAAAAAAGTACATGAACCCTCGGTTGCAAAAAAAAGTAGATTCTGGGATGGTGTAGTAGAGTGCGTCAGCGATTAGCCGATATATCGACTGTCGTAAAACTTTCGCGGCATTCAGACACGCCCTACTAAGCTAAACTACGTACCTGTTTAGGAACTATGGTCAAAAACAGCAATAACCTAAAGAAGGGAAGCATTTGGGGATATCTTACCCTGCTTTTGCCTATTTCCTTGACGGCGGTTGCCAGTTTCGAGTCGGGAACGATGTTTTGGGCGATCGCCACCACAGCGGGCATTGCTTGGGCTTGGAGGCTCTACCAGCAGCAACAAAAACACAAACTCGCTCATTTAGACTCGGTTTTCTACAAGTTAATCAAGGAAAATCAAGGGCGAGTTACGGCTTTGGATTTGGCGATGAATGCAAAACTCCCCGGAGAAAAGGTTCAAGAGTATCTCGACGAACGAGCCTCTGAGTTTGCAGCGGATTTTGAAGTGACAGAACAAGGCGGAATTTTGTATTATTTTCAAATAGCTCCACCTGTCAATCAAAGCGAAACACCTAATGCGGCAATAGCTGTTCAAGAGCCTCCCACAAATCGGGAAAAAGCACAAGATAAAAAACCAAATTTATTCCCCATTACTCAAACCAAGACTCCTGAAAAACCCAAAATCTCTTTTACCCAGACGGAACTCTCCCGCAGATTCAAAGTTCACGCAACTACGATCGGCAAGTGGAAACTTAAGCCGGAGTTTGCTCAGTGGAGCCGCGAAAAAGACCCGGAGGCAATCGCCTGGGAATATTCTACAGAAAACAAGCGATTTTATCCCAAAGATTGAGTGGCTCCGGTATAGGACAAAATATATCAATAAACCCCGTTTATACGACGCTCTGGGGTTGCTAACGAAGAATTTGGGAAGAAACCGGGTTTCTGAGACTTGAGCGCGTCCAGCACTGACTTTACTGCCGTTGACCGATCGACCTGTGTAGGTTATTTTAAGTAAAATCCTCTATAGTTGAGTTTGCCAAATAAAAATCGGTAAATTCGATCGTCATATCTGTTTCTTTTTTCTCCTATGTCCAAAACAACCTTGCGAGTAGTCGCCCGCCTTGCTGCCTTTCCCGACAAAGTAGCAGAACTTAAATCCCTTCTGCTGAGTATTATAGAACCAACTCGCAAAGAAAAAGGCTGCATCACATACGAACTCCTGCAAAATCAAGCCGATCCCACAGATTTTACGTTTGTTGAAGAGTGGGAAAGTGTAGCTTTGCTCGAACAACATCTGGGTTCAACTCACATTCAAGACGCCGTGAAGAAATTAGACGGTTTGGCCGCTGGGCCTCCAGATATTCGCCGCTATGAATTGCTAGCCTAATCGGCTTTTTATAGCAATTTTATTAATGTGTGTGAAATAGCTTGGACCCCCCTAGCCCCCCTTATTAAGGGGGGACAAGAGTTCAGTTTTATTAAGGTGTGTGAAATAGCTTCTACCCCCCTAGCCCCCCTTAGTAAGGGGGGGACAAGAGTTCAGTTGAAATGGAAGCACAGCTAAAAAAAATATGACAGTAGCAACAATAAAACAGTTATTTATTTATCCAATTAAAGGGCTGACGCCGCAAGAAATGTCGGAGTTTGCTTTAACAGCAGGACACGGAATTAAGGGCGATCGAGCTTTTGCCTTAATGTTTGCAGATAATCTAGAAGCTGCAAAGATGCCTGCCCAAAATATGCCTTGGATGAGCAAAAAATATTTTGCCGTTCAAAATGATTGGCCTCTGTTAGCAGCTTTAGAATGTCATTATCAACCGGAAACGGCCGTTTTAACAGTCCAGCGTGAAGGAGTTGCAGTGTTATCTGCAGAAACGAACACAGCAGCGGGGCGCGATCGCATCGGCACTTTTTTCACAGAATATGTGGCGGCAATTGAACCCACAAAAGAAGCGAGACACCCGCAGTTTGCACCTTTGCACTTAGTCGGCGACAGCAGCGGCGAAACTCGTTATCCCGATCGAGAACCCGTACACATTTCTTTACTCAGTCAAGCCACATTAGACCAATTAACAGAAATCGCACTTCAAAACATTGACGTGGCCCGATTTCGCCCGAACGTTGTGCTAGAAGGTATGGCAGCTTGGTCAGAATTTGAGTTGATCGGAAAACAGTTTCAATTAGGCACGGCGCTCATAGAAGTTACAGCACGAATCGGCCGCTGCGTCAATATAGAAGTGAATCCAGAAACAGGCGATCGGGATATTTCCCTACTCAGTTTACTCCAAAAGGAATTCGGTCACGCACAAACTGGAGTTTTAGCCAAAATTATCAACAGCGGCACAGTTAAAATCGGCGATGTTTTGACTGCTGTAAAATAGTAGGACTTACGGGCGGGCTCTCCTGCCCACCCCACAAGAAAACTCATTCTTTGTGGAACAGGCATCTTGCCTGTTCATGAGAATATCTTGCCTGTTCATGAGAATGCTGCAAGATGTGAGATGCACCCTACAAGTCAATAGTCTCTTAATCAAAAGCAACATCAAGATTGTGAATGCTGGCTAACTTCCTGTACTGATAAACCGAGTGCTTCTGCCACTTGCTGTGTATTCAATCCCATTGCCAACAACCGAGGGATGGCATCCCGCCGTGCTTGGGCTTCTACACTCAAAGCCTGCTCTGCTAAGGAAGCTCGTTCTGTACCTGTCAGCAGCAAATTGCCCTCGCTGTCCCACCAACGCAGCCACAGCATTGTCTGGTTTTGATAACTGCCTTGCCACAGTCCTAATTCTACGCCCATTGGCGCGATCGGATAATGACCGCGATCGTTCGGAAGCAACTGCTGGTAAAACCCATTGTTCAGGCTGTAAACCTCCAGCCTGCCACTATTGATTTCATAGATGCCATAATACGGAATCCGCACGATCCGCTCATAGACCCAAAACTTCCCAGGTCTTGGCGCCGATTCGACTTCTGAGTACGATAGCGGCGTTGTGTCTCGCTCTTCTGAACCGTCTCCCGATGCGAACTCCAAAGCAATCATCGGAGCCATGAATTCCCGCCACAGCACGTAAGAGCGACGAATCTGATTTCCTAGTCTTGGTGGCACATTCGGCACGTAGAACCAATCAGGAGCTTCCGCGCCCCTTTCTTGCGGGTCAGTTTCTCGCCAGTAGATGCCACAGTCTTGCCCTATAGCATATTGCCCATCGGGATGAAGCCGTTGCAATACCGGCCCAATAGAATCAGTCAAAATAATGCTCTGGGGATGCTCCTGAAAATTCTTCACAAAAGTGCCGTCTTCCTCGGGCAGTTGAGTGTGGTCGGGGAAAGGAGAGGGAAGGACAATTTTTTCGGTTGCCGGGGTCATGCTACCTCTCAAGTATTGCAGCTTACATGAATATCTTAACAGCTAGGGTATGATACCCTTGAGTCATAATATAGACACTGAGGCTGTCAGCCCTTTATGAGTGGCGAGTCAAATATGTTACCTAGAATACATATTCACCATAAACACCGGTATTGAACACATGAGTAAACAATTATACAAAGTTTTTGACGAAGTAGAATTCAAAGCTCAACTGCTTGCTAAATACTGGAATAATTTTTATACAGAAATTTCCGAGCATTTACCAGATACATATCAGCCTGAAATGCAAGAACTGTCTATAAAGTTAGACGAGGCTTTAAGCACTCTGGTTGATGAACTCCGTAATCCAACTCTGACTCTGGCGACTACAGGAACCACCAGTAGCGGGAAAAGCACTTTGGTAAATTTGTTGTGTGGAGCCGAAATTGTCCCCGTAGCCGTAAGCGAAATGAGCGCAGGGGCAGTCACGATCGAATATAGCAAGGAAAAGTCTCTAATAATCCATGAAACACCAGGAGCATTGTGGGAATGTGGAGAGTGGAGAGGTATCAGAGAGGAAAAAATTTATCAGCGCTTATACCAAGTAATGATAAGTTATATCGAAAACAGAGAAAAAGAACCGAATTTAGCTTGCCCGCAATCTACAATATTTTACCCTTTCAGGCTTGTCAAAGAGTCTAAACTGGAACTACCACAAGGAACAAGGGTAAAAATTCTTGATTTACCTGGTTTGGCGTATGTGGGCGATCGAGGTAACGCAGATGTTATTAAACAGTGCCGAGAGGCATTGTGCATAGTCACATACAATAGTGCAGAAACCGATGCACATAAAGTAAAAAGCTTACTGCAAGAAGTTGTACAGCAGGTAAAAGATTTAGGTGGTTCTCCTGCACGTATGCTCTTTACTCTGAATCGGATTGACGTTTTTCGAGCCGACAAAAATTGGCCTGAAACAGAAAATCGCTTTGTTGAAAAAGCTAGACGTGATATAAAAAACGAATTGACTGAACAATTACAAGAATATACAGAAGATATTGAGAAGTTACAAGTTGTCAAACTTAGTACATGGCCTGCGCTACTCGCCCTTCAGATCCAAAATAATGATGATATCTATAGTGCTGAAGCCTGTAAAAAGGCAGACAACAATTTTAATGGATTAATTGATGAAGATCTATTAGAAGTCCTGCCACGTAACGTACAGAAATGGTCGAGACACGATCGAACCCGAGTTGCTGAAGCATTATGGAAAAAATCTTATGCAGAAGAGTTTCAGCAGCACTTAAAGGAACATATTACTCAACACTTTCCACAGTTAGTAATTCCACAAATTATAGAACGTTTTAATCGGGCTGCTGGAAATGCCGTAACGGAATGGGCTACACAAACAACAACAGCTATTCTTAATAGTTCAGAAGCAGATTATCAACAGGAATGCAAAAATATATCACGCATTAGGTCATCACTTGAAGGCTTCTTAGAAACTAGCGATGCAAACTTAAAAGAGCCGTTTGAAAAACTAGATACAAAAGTCAAACAGGTTCTCGCAAAACAGTCACAAGATGACGTTGTGAACTATATACGAACCATCATTTCGGAACTCCGACAAGTCGAACCATACGATAAATTAGGAGAAAAATTATTTCCACTTTCTTCATGGGAAAAAGAATTTCAAAAAGGAATTAATCAAGTATTAGAAGCAGTGGCAAAGTCTTTAGAAACTGGAAGGGTAGACTTAGACAGTCCGAATTTAAAAAGAGCAAATGTTTTAAATGTCAATTTACTCGCAAGAAACTTGAACCGTTTAGTTAACTTAGGCTACACGGCTTCCGTTGCTAAAGAAGGAAAAACAATGGAAGCAAGAACAGAGGCAGATAAAAACAAACTCAAACAACTCAATGAGGAACTCAATGAACTAGCTATCCATCTTAACATTGTTATACAAGATGTATTAAAACAGATATCTACTCAAGAATTAAATAGAATTCATCAGGCTGTGTCCGAATTGTTTCGTTGCCACTTGTCTTATTTGGAAAATGGAGCAAATGATCGTGCACCTGACATAGCGATAAAATTTCCAGAATCAGAACTGATTAAAGTCGAGAGTAATTTAAAATTTAATTTTCAGTTTAAAGCAGGATTTGCTATTACACAAGGGACTTGGGAAGAAGCAGTACAGGTTGAAAAACAAAAACGAACTTGGTATACATTGTGGATAGGTAAAAAAACCATTTATGAAACCGAGTATCAACCACGTTCGAGTGATAATGCTGAACTACCTAGCATAGAAAATTTACTTACAGGTTGGATAGAGCAGGCGAAAGGGGAAGAGTCAGAAAGAGTAAATCAAGTTGCACGCTGGTTACTAGAACAAATTGATTGTCTAAAAAAAAATGTAGACAAAATTCAGAGTGATATTATTGATCGTTATCAAGAAAGGCTCGATAAGGCAAACCAAGAAATTACCCTCGATTATGAAAAGCAAAGAAACATTTGGCAACCTATGAAACAAAAAGCTCAAAACCTAGCAGAAGAATTTTCGAGCTTGGACATAATCTTAAAACAGGAGTGTTAAATTCAAATGAGTATTAAGGAACGCAAATCAAATCTGCTATTGGAGCGATAAAGAAATGGATATTGAAAAAATGAGGGATGCTGCTAAAGCTCTTGAAAAAATGAGGGATGCTGCTAAAGCTCTCCAAGATGGTGTTGCTAAAGTATGGGAGGGGCTAAATTCTCAAGAACCAAAGAGGAAGCAAACGCAAGGAGACTCATCAAATAATAGACCACTTCTAGCTCCTTCTCCAAAAAAGTCTTCCGTATCTGTAGCTTTGTGTCTTCTTGTACCAGCATCGGTGGTAAGAGATATAGGAAATATCAAAAAAGATACTCCAATTAACATCTCTGATATAGAAACACTAATAGAAAATGCTTCATATTTTCTATGTACAAGTCCTGAAGATGCGAATACCATACAGCACCGTCTAAAATTAACTAACGAAGATATTACAGATGTAAGTGAACAAAGAGAATTTTACGTCAGGATTAACATTGCTGATGGAGAAGAAATGATGGGCAAGAAAGTACCATATATTTTGAAGAGAAATCTCCCTTCTAATGGACAAGGTATGGTGGAAAAATTAGATTGTCTGGAATATCTATCTGTATCTGGCTTAGAAAACTTTAACCGCGTGTAAGGAATACATCAATGGACTGGAAAACAGCTTCTTCTTACTATGAGACTCGTCTCACTGACGCTTTAAGCATCCAAAGACACGCGGTAAATTTAGCCAACTTACCCCAAGCTGAAGTTCCGGCTCGATTAAAAGAGGTACTTTTACAAGAAGCAGAACCTACTCGCCGCCAACTTGAAAGACTTAGAAAGCGTGAGTTTCGCATCGCTGTTGTCGGGCTAGAAAAAGCCGGAAAAAGCACATTTATTAATGCTTGGCTAGAATGCGATTTACTTCCAGCCAAGGGAGGAAGATGTACATTTACAACCACGCAAATTTATTCAGTTGAAAATGAGTCCGAACAAAGGCTGGAAGTACAAGCGAGAACTGATGAAGAGTTTATCAATTTACTAAAAGAACTTGAGAAAGTAGGGGCGAAAGAAGACCTAAATACTATAAAACTAAACGAAGTAACTTTACAACAGGTAAAAAGAGAAGGTAATCTTACTTTTCCCTTTACTAGACTGGAAGATATTAGGGAACCGCTAAAGAAGTATGTAGCCGATGAAAAGTATGCTCACGCTGTTTTAGAAGCTCGACTTTATACTAACAAACTTGCTCAAGCTGAAGGTATCGTTTTTTATGATGTTCCGGGTTTAGATTCTGGTTTAGCAAAGCACGTTGATGAAGCACAAGAGATGCTGTCTGACTGTGATGCTGTGATATTGGTACAACGATTTACGAGCCTCCGAGAAAAGGAACTAGAAATAATAAAATTTACAGAACTTGGTGATAAAAACGTTACCGTTGCTGATAAGCTCTTTGTTTTTTTAAGTCGCATTGATTCAATAGCCAGTGCAGAAGCCCTTAAAACACATATAGAAGAAGCTTCTCTAGACTGGTTAAGGCGTGCAAACCTTCCCAGCGATCGCATTGTATATGGTTCAGCGGGAGCCTACTTAATTTTGAAGGGTTTAGCGGGAGAACAGACTAAGCTAGAGATTGGAGAAGTCAGTAACATTCAATCTCAGTTGAAGAGATTAACTGGAATTACCGATGGAGAGACTATTACTAAAGATGGCACGGGCATCCCAGAAATTAAAGACAAAATATTTAACTATATCAACACTGAGCGTGTATCTATTTTAAAGAAAAGATGCGAAGCGTCTATCAATAAAATTATCAGCAATTCTGAAGAGATTTATATTACAGTTAGCAAAAAATATCCTGAAAATCCTGAAGAAGCAAAGCTATTTGAAGAAAATAATCGACGAGTTTTATTTACAGAATGGTGGAAACAAAAATGGGAAATAATTAGAGCTGACTTACAAAAATATTACGAACATTCTGTTGTCAACAAACCTTTAGAGAGTTCAAGTGCTAAGTCATTCACTCAAATAGAAAAATTTAGAGAACGATATTTACAAATCGTTGAGGCAGAAATGAAGAAACTTAGGGAGGAAACATTTAAAAAGAAAGATACGATTTTTCTGGCCAACTCAAATCCCGAGTTCGATCGCATGAAAGCCAATTTTGCTTGGCGTGATAGTTTGTACGGCGATATTAGTAAGCTTTTATCTTCAATTGCTCATCAACTTGCTTTAGAACTTAAGGATGAAGCATTAAAATTAGTTGACTACATGACAAGTTTATTATGGGAAAGTAACCAAGTAAAATTCAGGCTAATTGAAAGTTCAGAGGAGTATTTTTTGGCAAAACTCGAAAATAGCTTAAGCGTATTATTTTTACGCTTTGCCCGTCCTGTTGCTGAAGCGCTGATTCGCGGCCCAGTTAATAGTGATACTCGAAATAAAATCATCAAAAGTTTAGGAGTAGATATTGAAATTGTTGATAACTACTATAGTGGCGAAGAAGCTGCCTTTAAAATTCTCAAAAAATATGTAAAATATGGATCGGATTTACTATTTAATGCTGAGCTTCGGCAACAAGTCTTAGGAGTGGCAGGAGTAGCGACACAAATTGCTGGGGTAGCAACGCAAATAGTGGTAGATGTTTCTAAAGACCTGATATCTGCACCAGACTCTGTAGTTTTTGAGGTAGAGAATGATATTAATGCGTTTGAAGAATACCTACGCTATGCAATTTTCGGTGCGTCTGGTTTCGAGTCATACTGTATTCAAGAACTGAAGGGTTTAGTTGATAGTTTTAGAGACAAAGAAGGTACTTGGACTGGAGTTGCTCTCAATGAATGGTTGCAGGGAAATTTAATTCTATTTGCTGAAATACCTAATAACTTGAAGTCAAAAGAATCGAATTTAGAAGTTAGCGAACGATTAAGGCAATTATCTATTGCCTTAAAAAGAAGTCGTTCTTAGCTGCCCTAGTGATATCAATTCCGGTTGTATCGAATGATTAAAAGGCAGAGGACGCAGAGGATAGAGAGAAAGGGAAGAGAGAGATAAATAATTCCCTTCCCAACGGATTTGATATAAGTTATCTGAGATACCCAACTTATTTAAGAAGTTGGGTATGTGTGTATTATCTTTTTTATCCTGCTTCCGGCACCCTCACCTTATTACCAATCAAATTCAGAAAACTCGTTCCAAAATGTTGAATCTCCAAAAAATTAGCATAAGCAGGAGTTGACTTGTAAACTCTAAAAGTCCGCATAATGCCTAAAGTCGCGGCACTTTCCAGCGGGCCGATAAAGCTAGTATCTCTGTCCAAAAAATGAGACTGCTTAGCCCAGTGTGCCATCTGTTCCGCATTCAAAAAATAGCAGCCGGAATGAGGATTCAACGCCCGCTCAAAAGCGACTGTTTGTTCCATGATTTTTCCCATTAACTGCCGCTGCTCCTCTACATTTTGAAACGGAGAAGTAGCTGATTCTGCTAAATCACCATCAACATATGCTTTAAAAACCGCGCCTTTAGGCGCTATTTCATAGCGATTAGGTTGCAGCAAATTCCCATTTCCCCCGTGATGCGTAAACCACTTTAATTTACTAAAAAACCACGGATCGTGCAGAACTAAATCATCTTCCAAATAACAAAAATAATCGTATTTGTCTAGACACGCTCGCAAAACTGCTTGACACTCAAACCCCAAAAGCAGCGGTTCGCATTTGGTAGCGTGGTGCATAAAACATCTGGGCTGCACTGGCAGTTGAGGCAAGAGATGATAACCTTGAGTAGTGCAAACAACAATGTCAATTTCGTGCTGTTGAGATTGATTTGCTGGGATAGTTGCACATTCGCTAATGTCAATCATGGACTGAGATTTGCCGTACAAAGCTTGCAGCGCTGTCACGCAAGCGGTTAAAGCATTCAGTCGTGGTTGCGGATCATTTCGCTGGGAAGCGTGTTTCCCCTCGCCGCTGGGATTGTAAAAGTGAGCAATAGTGAATAGAATTCGCATTGGTGTGGAGTAACAATTAGAAATTAAACAATACAACAGTAAGATCGCACAATAACCCTATAAATCTTACCGCATTTAGTCACCAAATAACTCCGGCAGGCGATCGCGCAACTCAGCATTTAAACGTGGCAACTCGTCCCGCATCTGTAAGTACCAATCTCGCCGCTGTCGGTAGTGCCCGCACAGCAAGCGGTTGTCGCGCACCCATTCGTAAGCATTCGCGGCTATTTCCCGGCGCCCAGAAGTGTCTGAAATCAGCGAATTTAGTTTGGTTTCAAACTCTTTTTCATATCTATAAATCAATCCTGTTTCACCTTCGACTATCGAATGTTCGTACACAGTGGGACTTGCCAGCACCGCTACTCCCCGCGCTGCACATTCAATAAATTTTAAGTCGGATTTTGTTTCGTTAACCGGGTTGGAAACAAGCGGGAGCAAAGCTATATCGCAACTGTACATGATTTCTTGATACCGTTCGTAACTGCAAAATGGTTCAAATTCTTTTTGCTGTATTTTCAAGGATTCAAAAAATTTTCTGTCGTGGATTACTTTAACTCGAATCCGGTGCTTGTGTGCGACTAAAACTCGATTCAGTGCTGCCATAATCGGCTGCCAATCTTTTTCGCGGTTGAGTGCACCAAAAAAAATTGTGACTGTATCTTCTGCCGGATAAATTCGCGGCGGAGGTAGATAAGCTAAGTGATTGGGAAATACAGCCACATTTGGATTGTATTGGCGCAAAATTTTTGCGAGGGGTTCTGTAGAAGTTTGCACGCAGTGACAGCCGCGATAGCTGAGGTAATTATTATCTGCATATTCGCGGCGGCGGATCGGATTGTCGTCAATTTCAGCTACTATTAAATAGCCTTGTTGCAACAGTTCTTTGAGTTGGGGAATATAGCCGGGATATTGCATAATTGTCCGCTGCCAGATGAAAACTTTTTCTTCTTCCGGCAGAGGGGGAATTAATCCTGCTGTTTTCACGCCGGATACGGTGCGGACACCGGGAATTGTGGCGCTAAATTTGTCCGGTTCCAAAACTCGCACGCGATCGCACCCTGTAGGAGCCATAATGATAGTCTGAATCAGCAGTCGGCGCGCAGGTACGGTCGATTTGGTCGATCGCACGATATAATGTTCAGCACCAGTTTCCGTAGCAAAACTGCTCGATGTGAGCTCTAAAGCCTTTACCATTGGATGCAGTAATTCCTGAAAGTGGACAAAATTTTCGGTTTTGTGTCCCTTCCCTTGAAATTCATAAACCTGCAATCCGGCTTGAGCAAATAGTGATTTAATACTTTCTAGGGTAAACCAGTGCTGCATCTTGCTGTCGGGATTCTCCCACTGTCCCCGCAGCAGATTGACAATTCGCCGCCAGTATTGAACATTAGGGATTCTGGCGAGAATTTGCCCCTCTGGATTCAGCAAACCACTGTACTGCTTGAGGACTTCCCAGGGATTTTTCAGATAGGGTAGCAAGTCGCCGAAAATTAAGCAATCGACGGTTCCTGGAGCGATGTCGAGACTTTCGAGGGCAATTTCTTCAATATCGGCTACAGTCACCCAGTTTAGCCGATCGACCGCAATTTTAGCTTTTTCTCGATCGCATTCAATGCCCATATACTGACAATGGGGATTGATCAGCTTGTACTGTTCGCCCGTCGAACCCGTACCGCAGCCAATTTCGACAATGACTTTAGCATCCGGCGGTAGCAGCTTCAAGAAGTCGTGGTTGGCGCGATCGATCACTTTGTCTAAAATTCCTGATTAGTTTATCGTAAAATAAAACACAGCAACCCATGCCGACAGACAACCAGCCGAAGGTTAGCATTGCGATGCCAGTATACAATGGCGCTCGCTATCTTTGTCAAGCACTAAATTCTCAGTTGCGAACTTTTTTTCTTTTCTATTCTCTTGGTGTGCGTTAAGAGCGTTTCCTGTAAATCTTATTCACCAATCCTCCAGGATTGCTATATGTTAGCAAATATTCGGCAAAATTATAATTTATTCTCTACCTACCCTTTTTTAGCGCAATTGAGCCGATCAATTAATTCTGCTTTTCCTCAAAAAATCCACACTACACTGTGCTAAATACATTAGAAACTATGAACCCTAATCTAGGAATGAACATCGCCGGCTACATCAACGGCGAATTTGGCATAGGAGAAGGTGTCCGAGCAAATATCAGGGCTGCAGAAGCCGCCAACATTCCCTTCGTCATCAACAATTTTACCCGCAGTCCCCACCGCAAGAAAGACACCACCTATCAAAATTTTAGCCAAGATAATCCCTATCCCGTAAACTTAATTCAAGTCAACGCAGATGAAGTTGCAACCTTTATCAAACATATAGGTTCCAGTTATTTTGACAAAAAATACAACATCGGCTTTTGGGCCTGGGAACTTCCCGCCTTTCCCCCGGAATGGCAGCCCGCATTTAATCACTTTCACGAAATATGGACTTACAGCAACTATTGCGCCGAAGCAATTGCCGCAGTTGCGCCAATTCCCGTTATCAAAATCATGCCTAGTATTGCTCTCCCCGCACCTTCCCTGAACAGAGAAGCACTGAATTTACCGAAAAATAAATTTATTTTCTTGTTTGTCTTCGACTTTTCTAGCCGCATCGAGCGCAAAAATACTTTAGCGACAATTAAAGCATTTAAACAAGCTTTTGGGGAAGATGACAGCGTATTATTGGTCATCAAATCTTCTAATTCCAACAAATTTTCAGCGGCGCAAGCATCCTTAAACTCAGCCATAGCAAATAATTCAAATATCAAACATCTAGACGGCTATTTGTCCAAACCTAAAATTAACGGCTTGCTCTACAATTGCGACTGTTACGTATCGCTGCACCGCTGCGAAGGATTTGGCTTAACAATGGCTGAGGCTATGTTTTACGGCAAACCCGTAATTGCCACCGGCTATTCATCAAATACAGAATTTATGAATGTCGGAAACAGCTATTTAGTCAAGTATAAGTTAATCCCAATTGAGAAAGATTGCGGGTCTTACAAAAAAGGCAATGTTTGGGCCGAACCGGATGTCGAACACGCTGCGGATTTAATGCGTCATGTCTTCAACAATTACCGGGAAGCTCAGCAAGTTGGAAGAATAGCTTCTGATGAAATTAAGACTTTACTGAATCCGCCAACTGTCGGGAGAAAAATTCAAAACCGTCTCGAATATATTGCCGAAATTACAGATAATTTCAAAAGCTTGGAGCGCGGAATACGGAAAAAGTCCTCTCAGGGGGCGACAGTAAAAAATGCACGACCTTTAGTTAGTATTTGTATTCCCACATACAACGGAGCGGCATTTATTGGCGAAGCGATTCAAAGTGCGATCGCCCAAACTTACCCTAACATAGAGCTGATTATATCCGACGACGGTTCCACAGACGAAACAGTTGCGATCGCCCAATCCTTCCAATCCCAAACCTCGGTCGATTTCCGCATCGTACTGCACCGCAACTACGGCTTATCACAAAACTGGAACTTTTGCATATCTCAAGCAAAAGGTCAATACATTAAGTTTTTATTTCAAGACGACTTGCTTGCACCAGAATGTATTGAAAAAATGGTCGCCCTCGCCCAACAAAACCAAGAAATAGGTATGGTTTTCTCCCCGCGTGGCATCACCATAGCTGACAATGAATCTAACCCGATTTTGCGCCTAGCTTCCCAATCAATTAAAGATTTGCATAAAAGTTGGTCAAATTTAAAATCTATTCAGCCCGGAAAAGAATTACTGGCTGATACTAACTGCTTGAACAACCCGATAAACAAAATTGGCGAACCGAGTACCGTCTTAATTGCCGCGCGAGTCTTTGAAGAAATAGGATTATTTGATTCGGGATTATCTCAGTATGTAGACTTAGATATGTGGTGGCGAATCATGGGCAACTATCATATCGGATTTGTAGAAGAAAAACTGTCCTCACTGCGGATTCATCCCGAACAACAAACTTGGAAAAACTTCGCGGCTGGGGAAAATCATAAGGATGTAGTCAGATTTTACAAAAAACTACTAAATAGTCCAGATTACAGTTTCTTGAATCAACAAATCAAACAGACAATCCGCCAAAAGTTGGCATTGAGAACCCAGCCGAGTTTATCGGAATTGTCAGCAATGCTTGATCAATACAATAAATTCCCCTCAAAACAGCCTCTTCTCGCCCTGCGCCCCTACCGCCAACAGCTAGCTGAATATTGGCTGAATTTGCCATCGAAAAAATTTGAAAGTGCTTACTCGAAAGACATGGGGAAAGCTCATAAATTGCTCCTAGATAGCGCCCTCAAAAATGAAACTTTAACTGAGGAAGAACAAAGTTTTGTCCAGCAGTTATCCTCGAAACTTGCTGAAGGAGGGGAAATTGCCGAGAAGATTCAATATCTCCTCGCAGCGATGCTGTACCGCGACGCTTATCAGTTGCCACTTGAGTATAACAATGCAGCGATTCCCCAGTGGTTTTTTGACGACTTTTTGAAATTTATATTTCAGTCTCCCGGTTATTTTAAACAAAACGGGGAAATAGAAAGGTACTCTGAATATTTCCAGCAGTTAATCAAGTATGTCGCTGCTAATATCGCCAGTTTTCCAGATTCAGAAGTGTGGCGTTATTTGGCGGCTTTTATTGCGAAAAAAGTTAGCTTCCAAGCTTTGTACTTGAGCGAAGCAAATTTGCTGAATGTATTGAGTCATCGAGCGGATATTCTGGAATTTTATTTGAAGACTATCGGCTGTCAAATCGAATGGAATTTTATTCAAAAAGAATCGGAAACAACTAAAATACGAGTTGGCTTTTTGCTTGATAAAATTAGTGAGGAATTCGATACTCGTGCAGCAATTACGAGTTTTGAATATTTAGACAGAAACAAATTTGAAATTATCGTGTACCATTTCCAGGTACAAGACGATCGACTGAGGAAATATTGCGAAAATTGCGCCGACAAACTGGTGCAACTGTCAGAAGATTTGCCCAATCAAGTTCGAGAAATGCGATCGCACGATTTAGATATTCTGCTAATTTGCACCAATACTACCAACACTTCTCAACCAAGCGCCCTCCTGTGCCTGCACCGACTAGCCCGGGTGCAAATAGCTACCGGTGCATCAACCCCCGCCACCACGGGCGCCCGAAATATAGATTATTTCCTTGCGGGAGATTTGACATTGCCTGCAGATGCAGCAGCAGAGTATCGCGAAAAATTAATTACTTTAAAAGGCTCGGGAGTTTGTTTAAGCTATACTGTAGAATCAGCACCTGCCCGAGTTGAACCTACTCGCAGCAGTTGGGGAGCCAGCGACGAATCTGTAGTGTTCATGTCCGGCGCTCAAGCTTTTACAATTATCCCAGAATTGAGAGAAACTTGGGCAAAAATTATTGCGGCGGTACCAAATTCTATTTTAGTTTTGTATCCCTTTAGTTCCGGCAATGAAAACTATCCGACGGTGCCTTTTTACAAACAAATTAGATCGCTCTTTGCCGAATTTGGGGTAGACAAAAAGCGCTTAGTTGTGATTAAAGCGCTGCCATCTCGCGCCGATTACATAAAATGTCTGGAATTGGCTGATATATATTTAGACTCCTATCCATACAGCAGTGCCTGCTATGCGGCAGAAGCGCTGTTGGTGGGGTTGCCTGTAGTTGTAAGAAAAGGGCAAACAACTCGCTCGCGACAATCAGCCGCCGTGCTTGAAGAACTGCTACTTCCGGAACTGGTAGCAAACAGCGAGAACACTTATTTAGAGCTCAGCACAGCACTGGGAACCAAGCCAGAACTGCGCCAGCACTACCGCGATCGAATCCAGCAAAAAATGGCGGCAAACCCGAAATATCTCGACAGTCGCGCTTGCTCGACCCAACTCGGCACACTCTTTGAAAGACTATTCCGAGAGTGAAGGAAGAAGGAAGTTCAGCAACTAAGCAGTGTACGGGATTTAACGAATGGATGTTGAGGGAAGAAGGAAGATGCCAGAAGTAAAGATTTTCCCACTCTCCCACTCTCGCATCCCGATACCATTATGAGAGCTGCGGGGAACCCCTCGGTAGGCAGAGCGTCAAGAAATAGACAGCAATAGCGCTAGCCCACTGACGGTCTGCTATCATCGGGGAATCGAGGGGTTAGTGGTTGTCGCTCTTTTCCTGCCACAGCTAAATTAAAAGGGGAAGCGCAAGTCAGTTGGAGATAAAAAAATGACAGGACTTTTTCAAATAGGCGATAAATTACTGCAAGCTCAGGATATGCCATCGCTCCTGAAGCGGTACCAGTTAATGCCGCAATTCTTGCGGGGTGTAATAGTAGACCAAGCGATCGCATCCTTTAGTTGCAGCGACGAAGAACGCAAATCCGCCGTCGAGAACTTTCTGGCACAACACCAACTGACAGCCCCCGAAGCTAAAGAAGCTTGGCTGCGCGGCCAAAACATGACGGAAGAAGAACTTCAAGAGATGGCCGTGAGGCCCTTGCTGATCGAAAAATTTAAGCAAGCCACTTGGAGACCTAAAGTAGATAATTATTTTTTAACCCGCAAAGCCAGCCTAGACCACGTAGTCTATTCCCTGGTACGCACCAAAAATCCAGCACTGGCAAACGAACTTTACTTTCGCATCCTGGAAGGGGAACAAACCTTTGCAGAAGTGGCCCGCGAGTATTCCGAAGGGCCCGAGTCCAAGTCAGGCGGCTTGTTGGGCCCAGTACCCCTCTCGCAGCCCCACCCGGCAATCAGCAAACTTTTGTCCGTCAGCCAGCCAAATCAACTCTGGACGCCACGTCCTCTGGCAGAATGGATGGTAATTATTCGACTAGAAAAGTTCATGCCGGCCCAGCTCGATGAATCGATGCGGCTGCACTTGATTAACGAACTCTTTGAAAGCTGGCTCGCCGAACAGATATCGCAAATAGGCCCGCTACAGCCCCTCTCTTCCGTGTCTTCAATATCATGACTTCTTCCGCTGTTTCCCTCTCCCAAATTCAGGATTTCCTAGCTAAAACACCTCCCTTTGACCGACTCTCAGAGACGGCTCTGTCAGCCTTGGTGGCTAAATGCCAACTCCTCGGCTACCGGACGGGGCAGCCCCTGTTTGAACGGGAAAAAATGCCGACTCAGGTGGCAATTATCTATCAAGGCCAGGCCCGGCTGCTGGGCTTTGACCAGCGCTCGCAGCGCCACGTAAGTTTACGCTTGGTTCAGTCCAAGGAAATCCTTGGCTGGGCTGGCTTGCTCAGGGGAGTTCCCTGCGAGACGGCGATCGCCTCTACAGATGTGATCGCGATCGTCCTACCTGCCGAAGATTTCCTGAGCGTAGTGGAAAAACAGCCGACCTTTGGAGAAGCCTTTCGCGAACACTGTTCCTTGAGCGAAGTATTTGAACTGTTGAGCCTGGAGTTGCAGCGCCAAGCCGACGGCACTTCCAATCTCAAGGAACTCACCCTGCAAGCTTGGCAAGACGCGACTGTTGTCAACGTGCCAAACGGCAACAAAAAAACTCAAGACATCGCCAAAGAGCTAGATGCCGATCGAGTTTGGCTTGTCAGCAGCGGCGTCTTGGGCGACTTTCCCACGGGCAGCCGCTTCTCTGTGGAAAACGCAGCCAAATCCTTAAAAGTAGAAGGTCGCCTCGGCGCCCGCTTGGTCGGCTTCCGGGAACCCCCAGAACCTCAACCCGAAACAGAGTCATCAAATGGCACGACAGAGACAGCAGGGGGGCAGAAGCCGCCCGGCGGAAAAGTCATCGAGCTTACAATCGCCCCAGACCGTCCCCCAGAACCCAAAACCGACCAACCAAAGGATGCGGCGAGATACCCAGTTTTCCGCGCCAAAGGGCAGATTGACAGTCCGCTAGCTTGCTTCCAGATGTTGAGCAAGTATTTCGGCCTCAAATTTCGTCGAGATATCATCCGCAAAGTTCTAGAAAATCAGTTAAAAACCGCTGGTTCTATCAGTATGCAAGCCTGCGGGGCGATCGCCCAAAGCATCGGCCTCACGCCTCAATTGGCGCAAGTGCCAGCAGAAGCCATCAACCGCATCAAAGCCCCCGTAATGATTAAATGGCAAGATAGCTTTGCCATTATTTACAGCATCACCGAGCAAGAATTGGTGCTCGCCACGCCCGAACAGGGGCTGATGCGGAAGCGGATACCCCAGTTTAAAGAAATCTGGGGCGAATCAGGAGAAGTTCTGCTGCTACAAGCTCCGCAAGTTGAGCAAAAAGAGCAGTTCAGCTTCTGGTGGTTTGTGCCGGCCCTCATGGAACACAAGACAGTGTTTTTTGAGGTGTTGCTCGCTTCGTTTTTTGTACAGTTATTTGGTCTTGCCAACCCATTAATCAGCCAAATAATTATTGATAAAGTATTAGGTCAGCGCAGCATTGACACATTGGATATTTTGGGGGCATTTCTGTTAGGTGTTGCCCTGTTTGAAGGACTGCTCAACGGTTTGCGTACCTTTTTGTTTATAGATACCTCAAACCGCATCGATGTCAAATTGAGTGCGGAGGTAATCGACCACTTGCTCCGGCTGCCCCAAAATTACTTTGACAATCGGCGCGTCGGAGATTTGGTCTACAAATTCAGCATGATGGGCCAGATTCGGGAATTCATGACGAGTACAGCTCTGACAGTGGTTCTCGATGCGGTATTTTCGGTGGTTTACGTCGCCGTTATGCTCTCCTACAGCGTGCAGCTAACGTTTGTATCTTTGGCAGTGGTACCGATACTGGGGCTGATGATTGTTCTAATCAATCCGCTGGTGCTGCGCCTAATCAAACAGAGAAATATGCGTTTTGCTGACTCTCAATCTTATCTAGTGGAAGTAGTTAGCGGGATTCAAACTGTTAAGGCTCAAAATATTGAATTGAAATCCCGTTGGGAATGGTCGAGCCGCTACGCAAAATACATTACAGCCAGTTTTAAAACAATTATCACGGGGACTGCGGCCGGTACGATTAGTGCCTTTTTAAACCAGGTGGGTAACTTAGCTCAGTTGTGGGTGGGAGCTTATTTGGTACTGGGAAATGAGATTACTTTGGGTCAGTTGATTGCTTTCCGAATTATTTCCGGGAACGTGACTGGTTCGCTGCTGCGTTTTGTGAGCGTGTGGCAGAGTTTCCAAGAAGTCTCGATGTCGATCGATATGCTTAAGGATGTGGTCGATACGCCGACGGAAACCAGCGATGAAGACCGGAGCAATATCCCGCTGCCGGCAATTCAAGGGCAGGTTACTTATGAGGAGGTTTCGTTCCGATTCCTAGAGAGCGGTCCACTGCAATTGGCTAATGTTAATTTGGAATTTCCCGCTGGCAGTTTTGTGGGAATTGTGGGGGGAAGCGGTTCCGGTAAAAGTACGGCGATGAAGCTGTTGCAGCGTCTTTATCCGCCGCTGTCGGGCCGGATTTTTATTGACGGCTATGACATTTCTAAGGTGGAACTGTACTCGCTTCGCAGCCAACTTGGGGTAGTGCTACAAGATACTTTGCTTTTTAACTGTACTGTTCAGGAAAATATTGCTCTGAGCAATCCCGATGCGAGTACGGATGAGATTGTGCGAGCTGCGAAATTAGCGGTGGCTCACGATTTTATTATGGGCTTGCCTGCTGGCTACAATACGATAGTCGGAGAGCGGGGTGCGTCGCTTTCTGGGGGTCAAAGGCAGCGTTTGGCGATTGCCCGCACGATTTTGCAAAACCCGAAACTGCTGATTTTGGACGAAGCTACAAGCGCCCTCGACTACCATTCCGAACGCCAAGTTTGCAATAACTTAGCAGAAGCTTTCGCCGGCCGCACGGTGTTTTTCATTACTCACCGCCTGACTACCATCCAAAACGCTGATCTAATTATTATGATGGATCAAGGTTCGGTAGTCGAGCGGGGAACTCATAAAGAATTAATGGCTCTTAAAGGGCGTTACTACTGCCTCTTCCAACAACAAGAGTCCTCGAATACCTAATATCTAACAACTCACAACCGCTCGCTAACGCTTAACAACTGAGAACTAACAAATGGCTATGAAATCGTTAATACTTTCTGAGCAACCAGTCATTCTCGAAAAACCAGCGATTTGGTCGCACTTGTTTTTGTGGATGATCATGCTGATGACCACTTCTGCTGTAGTTTGGGCTTATTTTGCTAGCGTAGAGCAAGCTGTCCCCGCTGTAGGGCAATTAGAGCTCAAAGATGGTGCTAGAGACATCCAAGCACCTGCTACGGGCGCTGTGGTGAGACTTCACGTTGAAAATGGCGATCGCGTGGAAAAGAACCAGCCTCTGCTCACTTTCAACCCCCTTGCACCCAGTGCCGATTTAACATCGATTCAGAAAACTAAAGAAGCTCTGGAAAAGGAAAACAAATTTTACGAAGATGTTGTCAGTGGCAAAATTCAAGGCGCTGTGCCTTCTAACCTAGAATCAACAATCAAGGACAGACAGAGCCTCACGGCACAAAATCAAGTGCTGCAAGCTTTGATTGACGAGCTGTACCTCAACAGGGGAGCCAGCGGAAATTTTGATGCCGCCCAGCAAGGACTTTATGTTAATTATCGATCGGAATTTCTGTCTCGCGTCGCCGCTGCTCAAGGCCAAGTTCAGGAGTTGGAAAAACAACTGAAGCAAGCTCAGGATGCTGAGAAAGCCGCCGGCGATCAAATGACAGTGGCACAGCAACAATTGGGTTTTGCCCAGAACCAATTAAATTATGCTCAGCAGCAGTTAGCTTCTTCGCAAGAGCAAGTAAAATCAGCCCTGGCTCAGAGAGATTTGGCCCAAGAACAGTTAGCGAAATCCCAACAAGTATTGAAGTCGAATCAAAACATTCTAGGGAGACTCGCCCCCCTTGTAGAGGAAGGAGCCATCGCTGAACTGCAAAAAGAACGTCAAGAACAAGATGTTTTCAGAGGCCAAAGCGACGTTCTCAAACAGCAAGATCAAATCAAGCAGCGCGAAGGTGAAATCAACTCTCGCAAAGGCGAAATTAACACGCGCCTCGGTGAGATCAATACGCGCCGAGGCGAAATTAACGCCCGTCAAGGTGACATCCAAAAAATTACTGCTGAAATACAGCGTCACCAAGGAGAGCAAGCGCGCCTTCAGGAGTCCATCGCCCGCGCCGAAGAACAGTTGAAAAACACCAAGGATACCTGGGCGAAAGAACTTTATACCAAAATTGCTGAAAACCAGAAACAAATTGCCAGCAGCGATTCTCAGCTAAGCCGCTTCAAAGTGGAAAACCTGAAAAAGCTGTCCGAGGTGAACGCTCAGCTAGAAAAGGCTCAACAAAACCGCGACACTCAAGTGATGAAGGCTCCGGTATCGGGGGTAATCTTTGATTTGAAGCCTTCTACGAAGGAGAAAGCTAAGTTGGATATGGCGAAAGATCCGATATGCCAATCCATTATTAATACGGTGCTGAAACCGGGCGAACCGCGCCCAGCACGCTGCGAAGAAGCTTATTACGAAGCGCAGCAAACTGAAAAGCTGCTCAAAGTTTTGGATGACGAAAACGGTCTGGAAGCAGTGGTTTACCTGGAAAACAGCAATGTGGCTCTGGTATTGGATGCTTTGAGACAGAAGCGGGCAAAATTGGAGGCGTATCACGGCAAGCAATTAGACGGAGAAAAGATTGACTGCGAAACAGGTAAAAGTTGCGTTTGTCCAGAGAAGGAAGTTAACAGAGAGAAACTGGGTTTGACGAAATACCAATGCGTGCCTGTGGAAGTGAATGTAGAAGCTTTCCCGGCGATGGAGTTTGGTACTGCTGAGGGTGAAGTGATAGAGATTAGCAGCGATGCTGAGCCTCCTACTGAGCTGCGGAAATACTACGCTTTCAAAACCAAAATAAAGCTCAAAAATCAGAAGTTTCTTTTGAACAAGGGCAAGGCAAATGAAGTGGAGGTTAACTTGCAGTCGGGAATGTCCGTGAGTTCTAATATTAATATTGGCAAGCGGACTGTTTTGCAGATGTTTATCAACCGATTTACTGGGAAAATGGATACGTTCAAGACTATTAAGTAATTCGGTTAACCGCTATAAAGAAGTAGGGTGCGCCGAGCGCACCTTGCCGCTATAAGTAAATACCACCTCCTTGATAAAATTAGGTGGTTAAAACCCCTCAAAAGTCAAACTTTCGTCTGCGGCTAGACTCAGCTTCGCCGAACGTCGTTCGCTGACTAAAAAATAAAGGGTATTTAAGCCGGGTTGATATAAAATGGTGATGGCAATCGGTGCGATCGCACATTGATGAAAAAATTAATCTTATTTACTCTATATCTGATTCCACTCCTGTTGTTAATCGGATTTGTAGCAAATTTTAGCGTTAACGTTCCCGTTGATGACGAGTGGAGGTTAGCTAGCCTTTTTGAAAAAATAGCTGCGGGAAATGTAACGTTTAACGATTTTTGGGCTTTGCACAGCAACCACCGCATACTTTTCCCTAAAATAATTATTGCGGTGCTGGCTTTTGCTTGCCGATGGAATATTAATTATCAGTTGTGTCTCAGCATAGGTTTGGCTGCGATAACTTTTATCGCTATGTACAAGTTATCCTCGATGCCAGTTAAGAATATCGCCGATGATCTGTGGCATTTAGCTAATATTTTAACTTGTATTTTGCTTTTCTCTCTAGTTCAGCACGAAAACTGGCTTTGGGGATTTCAATTAGCGTGGTTTTTCGTAAATTTGTGTTTTGTAACTGCGGTTTATGCGCTGGTTTCACCTCACAAATTAGTGCCTAATATTAGAATCTCTATTGCTGCTGTATTCTGCTTTTTTGCTAGTTTTTCGCTCGCTCAAGGTTTGCTATCTTGGTTGGCTGCGATTCCGGCTGTGGCGGCTTTGGAGGGAAATGCAGCACAGAAACGAAAAAGAGCGATCGCATGGATGCTGCTGTTTGCGACAACTTGTGCTGTTTACTCAATTGATTATCATCCGACTCGCAAAGCAAGTATTATTTCATTGTTGAATAAGCCGTTTGTGGTGATTGATTACTTTTTGAGTCTGTTGGGTTCGCCAATTGTGCGATCGCCTGGAATCTCGGCATTGGTAGGATTGGTAATATTTGCAAGCTTTGTATTTTTGGTAGTTTATTTTGGGAAAAAGATTGTATCAAGTTCGCTAGATTCATCTGTGAGTGCTAACTCTGAAAAGCAACCTCAAGTCCCGGCGAGTGCTTCGTCCCTCGCAATGACAGATAGGAATGATATTGCTGAGAACTATGAGGCTTTACCTTGGCTGTCAATAGGTTTATTTTCTGTTTTATCGGCTCTGTTTATTACGGCTGGTAGGGCGGAATTTGGGGCGATTCAGGCGATCGAATCGTCGAGATATACGACTAATTCGATTTTGCTGTTAATAGCTTTGGTTCAGCTAGGTCAATTGTTTGTCCGAGGTAAGATTGCTACCATAAATCGCACCTATAAATTTGTTTATCGGGTGTTAGCAGGGCTGTTAATTGGGATAATTATTGTTAACTCTCAACAGGCGATCGCCCAAACTAGATCCGCACTTCTTTACAAACAAGGCGCTCAAGATTGTTTGCAGTTAATTAACTATCTGGAACCCTCGGCTTTCTTCAATAATTCGCCGGAAAGCTGTTTGAGGGTGCTGAGCAAAAAAACTTGGCTGGTGAGAGAAGGCGCTGCAATTATCGATAAAATAGGTTGGCTCAAGTTCGCGAAAAATATAGAGTTTATTTCTAATATCGAGAAAGTGTACGGCTATTTAGACAAACCTCAAACCAGCAATAAATCCTTGACTGTTAAGCAAAATGATGCTGTCAAGGCTGCTGGTTGGGCGGTTTTGCCAGAAAAATTGCAACAGCCGAATATTGTACTGCTATCTCTGGGCGACAAAAAATCTTTTTTTGCTAACGCTTATGTAAATTTGGACAGTCCCGACATTGCTGAGAGTTTAAAATCTGAGTTATACAACAATGCAAGGTGGGCTGTTGATTTGCCGGATAATAATTTGCCGATCGCCCAAACTGAAATTAAAGCTTGGGTGTATAATCCTGTGGACAACCAGTTTGTCCAGTTGCGCGGAGGATGAGGAGTGAAAATTTCTGTGATTATACCAGCCCACAATGAGGAGGGCTGTTTGTACGGTACTGTGCGGGCGATCGCCCAGACGCTCGATTTAGAAGGCATTCTGCACGAAATTTTGATTGTGAATGACAACAGTGTCGATCGAACTATTGATATTTGCCAGGAGTTGTCAGAGACTTTTCCCACAGTTAGATACATCAACAATCAACCTCCGAATGGTTTCGGATTTGCCGTGCGCCGGGGTTTGGCAGAATTTGACGGAGATGCTGCAGCAATTGTGATGGCGGATGCTTCCGACGATCCGATGGATTTGGTAGCAGGATACCGCAAGCTGCAAGAAGGATATGATTGCGTTTTTGGTTCCCGCTTTATCAAAGGTGGCTTTGTGGTTGATTATCCAATTCACAAGTTAGCAATTAACCGCTTAGCAAACTGGTTTGTCAAAAGTATTTTCGGCTTGCGGTACAGCGATGTCACCAATGCTTTTAAAATTTACCGCAGAGAAGTGATTGAAGGCGTGCAACCGATTTTGAGCCATCATTTTAATTTGACAGTGGAACTGCCTTTAAAAGCAATCGTCCGGGGTTTTTCCTATACGGTGATTCCTCTGAGGTGGTACAATCGGACTGCTGGTATTTCTAAGCTGAAAATAAAAGAGATGGGCAGTCGGTATTTGTTTATTGTCTTGTATGTGTGGCTGGAAAAACATCTCTCTCGCGGCGACTACCACCGGACTAGAAAGATAGCAAAATTAAAAGTAAATGCCTGAGAGAATTTTAATTGTTGGTGGTGCGGGTTTCATCGGCAGTTGTTTGGCAATTGGCCTGAAGAAACTGCACCCGGAATGGCAAATAATTTGTTTGGATAACCTGCGTCGCCGGGGCTCGGAATTGAATCTGCCTCGGCTTAAAAGTTGCGGGATTCAGTTTGTTTACGGGGACATTCGTACAGCGGCGGATTTAGATCCAGTTGCACTGAATGCTGACTGCATTATAGATTGTGCTGCGGAGCCTTCTGTGTTGGCTGGTTTTAGTTCGCCTCAGTACGTTTTGCAGACGAATTTACTGGGCACTGTGAATGTTTTGGAGTTGGCGAGACAAACGGGTGCGAGTTTGCTGTTTTTGTCTACGAGTCGGGTTTATCCGATCGCCAGTGTCAAGTCTGTTAAACTGTTAGAGTTGCCGAATAGATTTGCGATCGCCCCTGAGCAAACTTTACCCGGTATATCCGAGTTGGGCATATCAGAAGACTTCCCTTTAAAAGGACACCGTTCGCTTTACGGAGCAACTAAATTAGCTTCGGAATTGCTGATTGAGGAGTACAGGGAAGCATACAATGTGCCGGCAATTATTAACCGCTGCGGGTTAATTACTGGTGCTTGGCAAATGGGTAAAGTCGATCAGGGAGTTTGCGGTTTGTGGGTGGCGGCTCACTATTTTCAAAAGTCGCTGAATTATATCGGTTTTCGCGGCAGTGGGAAGCAGGTTAGGGATTTACTGCACGTAGAAGATTTGTTGAGGTTAGTTAATTATCAGTTAGAACATTTTCCTGAATTTGATGGCGAAGTTTTTAATGTTGGCGGCGGTTTGAGCAACAGTCTTTCTTTGGTTGAGACAACTGATTTGTGCCAAAAGATTACGGGTAAATCGATTCCCATTCATCCTGTTTTGGAGGAACGCGCAGGGGATATTCCGATTTTTATTACTGATTCTTCTAGGGTGATGGAGAAAACAGGATGGCGGCCTGTTATTGGGCCCGAAGCAGCTTTGCAGGATATTTATAATTGGATTGCTGCTAATGAGGTGGTTTTAAGTTCCATTTTGTAGGGATTTTTTAACCGCCGATGCAGGGGGATCAACGCGGATCAGCGCAGATGTATCTCTCTGCCTGGAGATGACTGGGAATGCCTGTCATGAGGATCTGCCTCTATTGTTTTTTTTTGATGCTTTAACAAACATTTGACCTCCCAAAAACAGCCACAAAAAAGGCAATTTTAAGTAAACTTTTAAAAGCCAGGGCGATGCCGGTCTGCCTTTGGTCGAAAATGGCAAAAATCTGGGTATAATTAGGTCGATTTCAAAGCCGACGGTTTGTAAAAGTTCTTGCAGCGATAAGTGGGTAATCGGTAATTGATGATCGATAAAATCGTAATACTCTTTGAAAGAATATTTAAAATTTGGTTGAACAACTAAGAGAGAACCCCCTGGCTTAAGCGCCTCAAAGCAAAAGGAAATAATTTGGATGAGTTCTTCTTTAGTGCGGAGATGTTCAAAAAAGTTAGAAATAAATATTCTGTCAAATTCTTCGCTAAAAGCAGGTTTATCGCCACAACTCAAGACATCAATATTAAGCACATTCACATCAGGATTTGCAAATAACTTTGAATCTGGATTGAGGTCAATCAAACATTTTTTTTTCGCCCTAATTTGATTTATAAACTCGCAGTAACCGCCGCCAATATCTAAAATTGCTGATTCTGGAGGAACATAATTTTGTAAAAAATCGTCAATTAAAACTTTCCAGAGTGCCACCTTCGCTTGCATTTGTCGCGAATCAAAGCGGTTGGCATACAACTTTTTGAGATATGTGTCAGTTTTCATAGTAAAATAGCCTTGACTGAGTATGAGTTTATCACTTTCACAGCTAACTATGAATGTTATATCTACCGAAATACCGGAAGTTCTGATCATTGAGCCTAAAATTTTCGGAGACGATCGCGGTTTCTTTTTTGAGAGTTTCAATCACAAAGCTTTTGTCGAAAAAACAGGCGTGACGACCGAATTTGTTCAAGACAATCATTCCAAATCCTCTAAAAATGTGCTGCGCGGTTTGCACTACCAAATGCAGCAGCCTCAAGGAAAATTGCTGCGGGTAGTGGCTGGCGAAATCTTTGATGTAGCGGTGGATATTAGAAAAAGTTCGCCGACTTTTGGAAAGTGGGTGGGGTGTTTGGTGAGTGCAGAAAATAAACGGCAATTTTGGGTGCCTGCGGGATTTGCACACGGTTTTTTAGTGGTTTCGGAGACTGCTGAAGTTTTGTACAAAACGACAGATTATTATGCACCGGCCCACGAGCGGTGTATCCTGTGGAATGACCCCGATTTGGCGATCGACTGGCCGCTAGATGGTGCCCAACCAATCTTATCAGCTAAAGACCAAGCCGGACAAACCTTCAAAAAAGCTGAAGTTTTTTAACAATGAAAATTTTACTCGCAGGTGGCAGCGGACAGCTAGCTCAAGAATTGCAGCCGATTTTATTATCTTCGGGAGAGGTAATTGCGGTCGATCGCACTCGCCTCGACTTATCCCAACCCGAAAGCATCCGTCAAGCAATGGCTGAAATTCAACCGGATTTAGTCGTGAATGCGGGTGCTTACACTGCGGTAGACAAAGCAGAAAGCGAACCGGAATTAGCCAACGCAGTCAACGGTATTGCACCCGGAATTCTCGCAGAAGAATGCGAAAAACTGGGAGCAAGTTTGATGCACTTTTCTACTGATTATGTATTTGACGGTAGCCACGGTTCTGCTTACCTGGAAACAGATTCTACGAACCCGCTGGGAACTTACGGCAAATCTAAATTAGCAGGCGAGGAAGCAATTCGGAAAGCGGGAAACCGACATATTATTATTAGAACCGCGTGGGTTTACGGCAACGGTGGCAAAGGTAATTTTGTCAAAACCATGCTGAGGTTGGGAAAGGAAAGGGAAGAAATTCGAGTAGTAGCAGATCAGATCGGAAGCCCTACTTGGACGGGCGATTTAAGTGCGGCGACTTCGCAAATTATTCCTCTCCTTGGGTCAGAAAGTTTTGGGACTTACCACTACACTAACAGCGGTGTTTGTAGTTGGTACGATTTTGCGATCGCCATTTTTGAGGAAGCAGCACAACTCGGCTTTCCCCTAAAAATTCAGCGCGTAATTCCCATCACCACCGCCGAATATCCAACACCCGCAAAACGTCCGGCTTTTTCTGTCCTATCTACGGTAAAAATATCAGCACTCCTAGGCACGTATCCTCCCCACTGGCGGCAAGGGCTCAGACAAATGCTGGCAAGAGAAGTGAAATAAAAAATTGAGGAAAACTCAAAACGCGAGGGCGGGTTTTGCTCAGAAATCATCTGTTAGATGCAAAGTTTCTAGGCTAAACCCGCTCCTACTAATTAAAAATCTCCCCATGTCTGAATCCATGAAAATCAAGCAACAAGATGTTTTAATTGCCGCATCAGTTCTCGGCATTCTAATACCAGCGTCATATATTTTGTACTTGATATCCCAAGCGGGAGACTTGTCTAATTTTGATTATTGGTGGATGACCTGGAATTTTTATTCAGTAGACGGTTTCTCTACAAATCCTTTTAATTGGATATTTCGGGCGAACGAGCATTTTGTCTTGATTCCGGCAATTATTTATGGCTTGAATATAGTTGTCACCCAAGGTTCTAATATTGGTTTATGTTTAGTGGCCTGGTTCTTGGCTTGGATTCAGTGCCAGGTATTAATTGCTCTGCTTCCATTAAAGTTGAGGCGTTTTCCTCTGCAATTTATCTCACTACTTCTGTGCATTTCTATTTTTAATTTTACTCCGGCGGCGGCTCACAATTGGATGCGGGGATTCAGCGGCGTTCACTGGATAATTGCTAATTTATTTGTAATTTGTTCGATATTTTGTTTGCAATCCTATGTGACGCTTTTGTTAAATAAGAGGGAGGCGGAGCCTCTGGATCTTCATTCCCCGGCAGAGCCTGGTAACGAAGAAGGGAAACAAAATAAGTGGGTAATTGGCAGCATTATTTTTGGGATGTTAGGCTGTATTAGTTACAGCACTCCTTTAGCTTTGTGGCCGATATTGTGTGCTGCTGCTGTTGTGCTGCGGTTTCCTCGGCGAATAACTTATTTGTATTTCATTGCTTCGATTGCAGTGATTGGCATTTATTTTTTAACTTATAAAACTCCATCTCATCACCCTTCTTTAACTAAAATCAACCCGCTGAAAACTCTCGAATATATTCCCACTTATCTCGGCGGAATTTTTAGCGAAAATATTATTGTTGCTTCAATTATTGGTATAATTGGTTTGATTGCAGCGACGGGTTTTGTGGGTTATTGGTTATTTGTAAAAAAGGTCGATCGCCCGGATTGGGTTCCTTGGCTATCAATCCAACTTTACACGCTGCAAACGGCGTTAATGGCCGCGGTTAGTCGATCGGGATTTGGCGTCGAACAAGCCACCGCTTCCCGCTACGCCACACTCCCAGCTTTGTTTTGGATGAGCACAATTGTGCTGACAGTATTGTGGGTGCGCGAGTTGCAGCCAACACCAAGAATTCAAGGGCGTTGGCTGACACCGCTATTTGCAGTCGCCACAGTTGCGATTATTTTAATGTACGGGGTGGGAGGCGAAACTGCAATGGCGATCGCCCGCAGAGCCACCTATCAACCGTTAGTAGCATTATCACTGCAATTAGGCATCACCGACGTAACGCTAATTAAAGACCGCGTAGGCAACAAACCCGCCGCTTTTATCGGATTAATCGACGCCTTAAAAACTAACAATTTAGTGCCATTTAACCGAGACATCAAAAAACACAATTTCTGTGCAGCATTAGACACAAAAATAGACCCAAATTTACTGTCAGCGCCCAAAGACGGAGTACCCGGATATTTTGATACAGCCACCACACTAGCACCAACAGCAGCGAGAGTAATTGGCTGGGTAGGAGACCCCGAAAACAATGTAAAATGTATTGCCATTCTCAACCAAGAAAATGTCGTTCGAGGTTTTGCCATGTCAGGATTTCCGCGCCCTGATTTAGTTAAATTGTTTGGCCCTTCCTACGAATTCGCAGCTTGGAGAGGATACATTCAAACATCACCCACAGATAAATTATTGACAGCTTATGCTTCCTTTAAAAACCGCGAAGGTTGGGTAGCTTTGCGAAATTCCCAAGTTATCGATAAAAACTAAAAAACCTCTCTTTCTCCTCCTCGGCGCCCTCTGCGCCCTCTGCGGTTAATAAAAAAATCTCATTTACAACACAAATGAAATAGAATAGCCCTATGCCAAAACATCTCAGCTTCGTAATCCCCGTCCACAACGAAGAAGCCACCCTAAAATTACTGTTTGAAAAAATCCAACTTGTCATGTTCCAAACAGGAATTGACAGTTACGAAGTCATTTTCATAGATGACGGTAGCCGCGATTATTCGTGGCAAGAAATCGCAGATTTAGCCAGCCAACATCCCAAACTCATTAAAGCGATTAAACTCCGCCGCAACTTTGGCAAATCCGCCGCACTTTCAGCAGGATTTCGCAATGCAGCAGGCATAATTATCTTTACTCTCGATGCTGACCTTCAGGATGACCCCGCTGAAATTCCCAAATTTTTACATCATTTAGAATCGGGATTTGATTTAGTTTCCGGTTGGCGAAAACAGCGGAACGACCCCCTTTCTAAAACTTTACCTTCCAAGCTGTTTAATGCCGTTGCGTGTTTGCTGACTGGGGTGCAAATGCACGATATGAATTGCGGTTTTAAAGCTTACCGTAGGGAAGTTTTGCAGTCGATTAAATTGTACGGGGAATTGCACCGCTACATTCCAGCTTTAGCAAACAATTTAGGGTTTAAAATTGGGGAAGTAGTGGTGGAACATCATCCGCGAAAGCACGGAAAATCGAATTACGGCTGGGAACGTTATGCGCGGGGTTTTATTGATTTGTTGACGGTGTTAGCCACGACGCAGTATTTGCACAAACCGGGTCATTTGTTTGGAGGTTTGGGATTGTGTTTTGGCTTGGTTGGAACTGTTTCGCTGAGTTATTTGATAGTTATTTGGTTTCTGAATTTGGCGGGGATGAATTTTGGGCCGATCGGGAATCGACCTTTGTTATTTTTTGGGATTTTGTGTACAATTCTGTCAGTGCAGTTGATTTCTTTGGGGATTTTAGCTGAGTTGATGGCGCGGAATGTGGATGCTGATTATGTGGACAAGCAAATTAGCGAAATTATTGATGATTCGGGTTTTGATATTTAACCGCAGATCTGATTCGGCGGTTGAAACCGCTTCTATACAAACAAAGTCGGCGCAACGCCAGACTGAATAAATCTCTCATGTTTTCAAGAATAGCATTATCTAATTTTAAACAGTATCCATTTGCCTTCTTGCTCTACTATTTCTCCGTCAATATTTGGGTGCCAATCGCTGCGAGTCAGGATATAATCGGCATGATATTTTCTGGCTACTTTAACTAAATCTGCACTGCTGCGTCGGATAAAAAAGTCATTTCCTCCCCAAATCATTTGCGGGTTTAAGGGAACCCCTAAAACAGCTTCCATGCGATTTTGCCATTCTTTGATGCCTTTTTCGGTAAAGGGAAAGTTCTTGAAGTTGACGACAATCGCTCTGTCGGAGAAAAACTGGAAGCTGGTAACTGAGGGTGGAACTAATACGAGTACATCGCGGCTGCTAATTTGCGAAAAACGCACAGCTAATCTGCTTAAGTCGTCCCTGGGAACGGCATTGATATTAACTCTTGTTTGAAATACATTTAATATAGGTTTGGGCAGCATTGCTGCTATTCCAAAAACTAAGGTGGCAGTAGTTATTAAGGCTAATGTGTGAGTTATAGCCTGTTTGATAGATGTCGCTAGGGAGGTTTCTTCTAAAATGAATGGGAAGGCGAGGATTGAGAAAAGGACGGGAATGCTAATTATTCGCTCGCCCATTATTTCCCATGAATCAGTCAGCGGATATATCAAGCTGAAAATTACCGTTCCTACTGCTAAAATCCACAAGAATATATTATATCGTTTGGGAAATATGTAATTTTTTGTTTGCCAAACTGAGAATCCTAAGAAAATGATACCTCTAAAAGGCAAAGTTAGTACAGCTAAGAGCAACAAGCTAACAGCTATTTGTTTGTCTCTGTAAAGTCGCTCTACCGTCAGAGCAACAGCAATAAATATAATTAATTGAGCAAAAGGTACAGTCCTAGCTAACTGTAGTTTGGCGATAAAAGCCAGCGGGTAAAATTCTACAAATATGTAATTTAGAAACAGTGCGAAAATTGAGGTGCCAACAATCACATAAAAATTAACCTTGTCTTCTTTTGGCAATAAATCGGAATTTTTGATGCACAGCAAGCCACCCATTATGAAACATATAAAGTTGAACCAATTCCCGACATCCCAATTTGACGGGAGGATGTGGTGGGGGTTGCGAACTTTCGCGTGAATGTAGACAAACTCGGCGTTGTCTATAGCGTGAGTGCTGGTAGTACCTGTTAATAACATCGGTACGTAAACGATACTTGCCATTGCTGCTAAAAGTGCGATCGCCAAAATCAGTGTTTTAAACTTCCGCTGTTTTACAGATTGAATTACCAAAACGGGAACCATCATCAATCCTGGCAACAAACCAACTAAAAATTGCAGCAGACAACCCAGTCCAAAAAAGAAATATCCGGTCAGCCATTTCTGGCGCAAACTAAAGTAAATTCCCCAGATGGCGAAACCCATTGCGAAGGTACTGGGTACTGATTTTGTGGAAAATATCAGGGTGTTACCAACATCTGTAAATGAAGCCGCTATACATAAAAAAGCCATCGCTGCTGCAGGCAGTTTGGAATTAGTATAGATATTGAGAATTGCGTAGCAAGCTACGATAAATGAACCGAAGGCTAGGAATTGATAAATAAAGTGCGCTAGGGGAATGCTTGTTCCTAAGTTGGCGAGCAAATAGATAATATAATAATAGTAATATCTCGGATTAAACTTAACCATTTCCTGAACGTAATAGTCATTTTTGTACAGTTCAGGATTTAACATAAATTGAATGGGCGGCACTTCTGGGAAGTTGCCTCCAATCGGGAAAAGATAGCCTGTAGCCATCAGGGAACCGATGATGACAAAAGTATACAGAGATAGATTAAAATACCAGTGGCATTTTTGATGTTTTTGCATTGACGGTTCAACTTACCTACTGACAGCCAAATTGTTAATCTCCAGTCGGCATTGGTTTGTTAAATCCTGTTTGCTGCTACTCAATACCTCAAGCAGCAGATAAATGGGATTTTTGCCCTCAACTAATAGATTTAAGTCGCTCGCATTTTTTTGACTATAAGCCATCTCTGCTGAGTCTACTAATTTACCTTGCTTGTCCCACAAAGTCAAGCGCAGGGCAATTCCCGGACATTGTTTGTTAGGTAAATTGAGTTTGCCGGTAACTTTCGCTTTGTCTGAGATGGAACCTAAATACAGGAAAGATGTATCGAGTTTATTGCTATTTTTAATTGGATGAGTTACAATATTATATAGGTTATTCGATTCTTGACTGACTGAATAATTAGCACTTGTGTAGATTGATTGAGGCAAACTAACCCAATCTAACTGCGTGCCCGGCCGATCGACTATTTGCCGCTGCATCGCCTCAAGAGTCCTAACTGCCGTTGCTGTATCAGTCGGCCGCACCCTCCGGTAAACGCTGACTGTCACGCCGTTTTCTAGCTTAAACTGTTCCGGTAGCACTTGGAAATCGCGGGCAATTTCCCAGTTTTGAGTAAAGGCATCGTACACAACTTTAACAACATCTTGTTCGTGCGATCGCAAAACTTGTTCGTCAGTCGGTAACACCTGCTGAAAAGGTGTAGCAACCACCGCATATTGTGACTGCAACAACTCGGGTAGCGGGTAAGTATCGCGCGAGTCAATTTGCGGCCTCCCGATTGTATTTAATTTCCACCAACCCTCCGGCGGATTTAATTTGCGGTTGGCTTGTCTGAGGATATTAGCATTAAAATGGTTAGAAGCACCGGCAATATAAATCGGTTCTTCATTCGGTGCTAATTTTCGCAGAAACTCTACTAATTTTACAACTTCGTCGTAGTCCGATCGCACTAACGGCGGAAAATTACCCACAAACAGTCTTGACACATCAATTTTGAGAGGAATTAACCCAACTGCGGCATTCACAACCAGGTACAAACCCGCCGCGCCCAGCATGAAATACCGGACTTTTCCCTTGAGTGTCAGCCAAGTTGTCCAGAAAAATGTGGATAGTCCTAAAAGTGCGATCGGTGTAAGATGAATTGTATAGTGCAAGTAGCCGTAACGCAAAACTAACAGCCATTCAATCAGCGACAAAACCCCAAACAACGAAACAAAAATAGCCGCCGCCGGAACCAGGATTCGGGTGAGAATTCCCGCAGAAAAACCAATCATTACCAGCAGCCAAGTTCCCAAACCGTAAAAATCCGCATAACGAGTTAAAATATCACTTACAGGCAAACTCCAAGCGACATACAAATTGCGGTAGTCAACCGTCAGAGCACTGCGAGTAAAATCTCCCGCTACCCACATTAAAATAGTCAAGCTAGTTGCAGCTATTAAACCCAATTTTACACCGGATTCAAACAAGCATCTGTAGGGAAACGGCACTGCCGCGTCCTTGTCTTTTGGAGACGAAAACGTCGTTTCGTTACGGTATATTAGTACAATAAACTCGGTGAAAGCCTGTAAAGTCGCTGCACTAAAAAATGCGATCGCACTATAAGCAAAATGGCGCCGCAACAGAATCGCCGCCGCCAGCAAAAACCCAATCAACGGGATGTTCCACCAAGATTTTAGCTTAACATCCTGCAAATAAACCAAAATTGCCAAGGCTACAAACACACAGCCGCCAGTATCCAGATATCCCCGCAGAGTCGGTATCCAACTCATCGGAATCAATAAACTCAGCAGCACAGTTGACCAAAACACCCGGCGGGAATAAACTGGAATTAGCTTTGCAGAAATTGCCCCCAGCAACAGGCGAAACGGCAGCACATAAATCAGGGATACGCTGAGAATGTAACTCAGGCGAGACTCGCCAAATAAGAGAATAAACGGCACTAACGGCAGAGAAATTAACAGGTTTTTTTCCTTAGATAGCGATTCTATAATTCCGCGCCATGCTTTATCTGGCGAGTCTCGAAATAAATTTGCCGTGTTGACTGTAGCGGTATTGTATCCCGCGTAATCCCACCAATAAAAAGTATGTTCGCTGGATACATAGATTGATGTTACTGCAACTGTTACAAGAACAAGTAAAAACAGAAAAAAGCCATCAATCAAACTCTTGCGAGGCAATTTAAAAGAAACAAAATCCAATAATCCCATCACTCTCGCAACCCTAAATAACTTATAAACTTCTTCTTTCTCTCTTCCTTCGCGCCCTTTGCGCCTTCGCGGTTCGTTAACTTACCTTAAAACAGTACTTTGCAAAAAACCTTCCAACTTTTCTGCATATTGCCGATTCGCGATCGCACTTGGATGAATGTCATGAGGTAAATTATTATTGGCAGGTATTTTCAAATCAACCGAAATATCCGCCGTAGCAATTCCCTCCTGACTTAATTCCTCCAACATCTTAGCAGAACCGGCATTAATTCCCGCAACAACTAACTTAACACTGTTAGCCTCAGCCACACGGTTAAATTCTTCAATAATTGCCTTAGAAACCTCATGGCTTCTATACAATCCCTCTTCAAATTGATTGTAATTAACCTCCAAAAAATGGCTTAATGCAGAAACCCGCATCAGCGGGAACTCGCGATATTCAAGTTTTGCCATGCTGTAGGTAAAATTATTTTCTCCATTCAGCCTAGCATCGGGCTGAAATAGAATACCGAGTTTATTCCAAGCAGCCATTTGCTTTCTTCTCGCCCTTAACAAAGTATTGCGGCGGTCGTGAAATCCCGCATAAGCAATCACCGCAACTTTGGGTTTATTTCCTTGTTTGAGTGCTGCTTTGAATTGAATCAACGAGTGCAGCGTGCCGTAGCCGTTTACGCCAAAATTAACTGTTTCATATTTGGGTAATTTCTCTTGCACCAACCAAGCATAAGTTTCGCTGTCATTCAATGACCAACCGTAGGTAAAAGAACAGCCGAATATCCAAATCTCAGGTTTTTTTGACGATAATAAATTGTAAGTATTGAGGGGATGTGTTATTCTTAAACTATTATTGAGATGAGTTGTATTAAATGAGTAATTACCGTTAAGTGTAACCTTGAATTTACCCGGCAAATGCTTGTAGCCGAGTTCCGAGTCCTTGGTAAAAAAGTTACCTTTGGGTTCTACGGCAACATCAACATTTTCTATTTGCCAGGGTTTGTATCCCGCAACTCGCAAGACAATTTCAGCCGTGGTGGTAGATAAAAAAATAGGAAAAATTAGATATGTTATTAATTGAAAAATAGAGGTTTTAATAAAGTTTTTTTTCATAATTTAACGTAGGGGCGGGTTTTACAAACAATATTTGAGGTTCACAAACAATTTAGATAAACCCGCCCCCACACAGCCGATAATCTAGATTAACCTGATGTTCAAGATACTCCAAAAAAATGTAGATTCCGATTATTCGTTGGGCGGGGGCGGGTTTATTATATTGTTGGTCTTACGCCGATATTGTTTGTAAAACCCGCCCCTACAATGGTCTGTAGGGGCGGATTTTACAAACTATCTATGTCTATCTAAAACACACAATCTCGTAAACCCGCCCAACCGAGCGATTAATTTCTAATAACCAGGCTCCTCCTCGTACTCAGGAGTCTTAGTCTTCTCAGGGATATTCACCCGAGGAGCCTGGTAAGGCTTCGGTGCCTCATCGTCAGCCCAAGCATCGGCCTCCACATCATCCTCGTACTCGTACTCGACCACAGGCGCCTTCGGGCGAGAACTCTCAGAGCGAGTGTACTGTGGCTTCGCCTCGTACTCCTCTTCGTAATCGTCCTCCTCGCCGCCCCAATTATCCTCTTCGTAATCCTCGTAATTGTCGATAATCGGCTCAGGCTGCGCCGCGCGCATCGGCTGGCGCACCGCAGGCCGATTCCACTGCGAATCCTCATCCCAAGGAACTTCCTCAACCGCAGGCGCGGCTACCCGGCTCCGCATTTCCGGTGCAGGTATCCGCACGCCCGGGCCCAATTGATTTCCCGTAGCCACGGGTTTCGGATAATAACCTGCCTCGTCCTCTTCCCGTTCCCAAGGTGCTTGACCCAAACCGACGCGCTCCAGCAAACCCACACTAAGCTGCCTGAGCCTTTCCTCGGAACCTTCAAACACAATCAAGCGATTCGGGCCGCTGCTGACAATTTCTTCAATCCCCAACTCGTAAGTGCTGAGAACTTGGTCGGGGATTTGGGGGATTCCCAGGGAAGCGATAATTATAGAAACTAACTTACCGTCTTCGGGGTCGAACCTAAAGCCCCGCACCCTACCTAAAAGTTCGCCGGTTTCGGTAATAACTTCGCTGTTAATCAAAATGCTGTAGGCTTCAACATCAACATCATCTTCGATCGCGCTCTCATCTTCCACCAATAACACGTCGCCGATTTCGCTGACATTGCTGAGGAACATAAACTTCGGCATTCCAGCGACCGCAAATATATTATCTCGCAGACCGATCGCCACAACTTCCCGCCGATCAATGTCCACCCACAATTGACTAACCACCCCCAAGCGTTTACCTCTGTCGCGGGTGATGACCTGAGTGCCGAGAATGTCGGAGCGTTGGCAAATTTGTTCGGATGTCATTGTAACTTTAATCCTGATTTATTAAGTACATATATCACTCAACACGATCATTAACAGAGACTCCGGGACTACAACTTCAGTCCTATGACTTGAGTATAAGCTCCCCGCGCTTGAGTAACACCAATTGTACGCTCAGCCGATTGAATCATAGGTCGCCGCAAACTCACAACAATAAACTGCGCTTGTTCCGACTGTCGCTTTATCATTCTAGCCAATCGCTCCACATTTGCCCCATCCAGAAACATATCCACTTCATCAAAAGCGTAAAACGTAGACGGGCGGTAGCGTTGCAGCGCAAAAATAAAACTCAGCGCCGTCAACGACTTTTCGCCTCCAGACATGGAAGCCAGCCGCTGTACGGGTTTGCCCTTCGGGTGAGCCACCAAATTCAAGCCACTGCTGAAGGGGTCTTCCTGGTCATCTAGCTGGAGATAGCCATCGCCTTCGGAAAGTTCCGCAAAGATAGTCTGGAAGTTCTCGTTAACCGCGTCGAAAGCTTCTTTAAAAGCGCGCCGCCTGAGTGTTGTAAAATTTTCGATTCTCAACAGCAGTTCAGTGCGTTCTCCTTCCAATGTCGTCAATTTTTGACTTAATTCTTGAAGGCGTTCTTGAGTGCGGTTGTACTCTTCCAAGGCTAGCATATTGACCGGTTCTAAAGCTTGAATGCGTTTGGCGATCGCCTTTACTTCCTGCTGCAATTCCGTCAAATTGGCTTTCTCGACATTTTCAGGAATCGACGGCACTGGATCGGGCATTTCCGCCCGCTGCGCTTCCAATAGAGTGCGGACTGCGCTCAATTGTTCCCGGCGTTCTTGCTGGGTTTCGTGGAGTTTTTGCAACTGCCATTGTAACTGCTGTTTGGCTAAATGCTTCTCTCGCAGTTGAGATTCCGCCCGATCGCGCTCTCCCTTTTCCACGCCCAATTTTTCCTCAATTTCCCCCAAAGCCGCCTTAGCTTCCGCAATTTGCCGATCGAGTTCTAACTGCTGCGAAACAATGCGATCGAGTGCATCCGCCCCCGCGTTTTGCTGCACTTGCCATTCCTGCAATTTCTCGCTGCCTTCCTTAATTTTGTCTTCCAAACGCCCGAATTGATTTTCCAAGTCTACAAGGCGCTGCTGGACGTTTCTCAGAGCCACTTCTCGCTCTTGGAGCTGCGCTTCTAGAGCCCGCAAACTCGATTGCATTTGCTGCCATTCGCTGTGACTGTTGGACTCTTCCAACTGCGCCAAAGTTTGGCGGTATTGCTGCAATTGAGTTTCCTGTGCGGGCAATTCTCCCTCCAGCAACTGCAATCTCGATCGCGAATTAGTTAATTCCTGTGTATTTTTCGCAATTTGCGATCGCACTTGTTCCTGTTGCGCTTGCAAATTCTTAATTTCTGAATCCAACTGTTCCAATCGCAACTGATTTTCGCGTAAACTCTGTTTTGCTTCCATCAATTCTTGGCTACGAGTTTTGACTGAAATAGACGCGCGCTCGATCGCAATTTTGCACCGTTCCAAAATCCGCTCAATTTCCTCCAACCTTTCTTGCAAAAAGGCGATCGTCCGCGCTTCACTAGCAGCCTCACTAGCCTCAACCGTGCCAAAATGCAAGGTAGATCTATTACTAGAACTTCCCCCAGTCATCGCCCCGCTAGTTTCCAAAATTTCTCCGTCCAAAGTGACAATCCGGTACTGTCCCAAATAGCGGCGGGCGTCGCTGAGGTTGCTAAACACAACCGTACTGCCAAAAACGTAAGCAAAAATTTCCTGATACCGCGAATCGCAATCAATCAAATTAACAGCCGCATCCACAAACCCAGCCGCGCGCCGCAAATTTTCATTCACCGAATACCTGCCGCCCCTAATCTTATTCAAAGGCAAAAACGTCATCCTTCCCGCCCGTTTTTGTTTCAACAATTCGATCGCAGCAGCAGCCACGCTGTCATCTTCCACCACCATATTTCCCATGCGCCCGCCCGCCGCTATTTCCAGCGCCAACTGATAGCGCGGTTCCACCCTGCCCAGTTGAGCCACCAAGCCGCAAACTCCGCCAATTCCGCTTTGCGCGACAATTTTTGCAGTAAACGTTCCCGTCGCTTCTTGCAGTGCTTGAAACTGCACTTCTAGTTTGTCTAATTTGCGCTGTCTTTCGCGCTGTTCTTCCAACAAACGAGTTTGAGTTTCCTGTTGCAGTTGCAATTCTTGTTCGGCTTCGACCAAAATCTGAGTCAGCGATTCTACTTGCAAAGATGCAACGCCTTTGGTTTCCACAAGGCGAGATTGCTGCTCTTTTTTCGCTGCAATTTCCTGTTCCAATACTTGCAGCGATTGGTTTTGTTCTTGAATTTGACTTTGCAGGCGATCGGCTCTTTCTCCGATAGTAGCTTGTTCTGTACGCTGCGGTTCCAAAGTTTGTTGAATTGTTTCAATTTGGCGGTGCAGTTCCGTTTGCTGCTGTACCCACACTTCGGCCGTCGAGGCGATCGCATTTGCAATTTCCCGATTTTCATCTAAACTTTGCTGGGCTGCATCTCGCTGTTCCTGCGAAGTTCCTATTTGAGACTTAACATAAGATATTTCAATCTCTATTTGCTCCAAACTTTGGCGGAATTGGCGAACTTCTTCCTCTGTTTGTGCTATGTTAGCCGCCATTTGCCCAGCAGTTTTTTCCAAATCCTGTTTGCGGTTTTGCAGTTGCCGCCGTTCGGCTTCCTGAGTGGCAATCGTCGCTTGCAAAGCCAACAATTCCGACTCTCCCAAAGCTTTAACGCGGGCATTCAGCGCGTCAAGTTCGGCGGTTGCTTCTTGAATTTGGGTACTAATTGCTTGCAGTTGTTCGGTGAGAGATGCAGAAGTGCGATCGCCCGTTTCGATTTGTTCTCGCAGCTTCCATTCTTGCTGCTGCAATTGGCGGAATTTCAGCACAATTTCCCACTGCGACTTTTCTTGAAATTCAGCCCGCAGCTTTTGATATTTTTCCGCTTTTGTGCGATCGGAAGCCAGTCTATCCCGCTGAGAAATCAGCTCTTTTTCTACAATCCTGCTGCGTTCTTCCACCTCTTTAACTTCATCCAACTTCTGCCTAGCTAAAGAGATTTTGCGATCGAACTGAGCCACACCAGCCAATTCGTCAATGATTTCTCTGCGTTCCTTAGAATTCATCGAAATAATGCTGGTAACGTCTCCTTGCAGGACGACGTTATAGCCTTCGGGATAAATTCGCAAGCGGTTGAGTTGTTCGTGAAGTTGAGTCAGGGTGCAAGGTTGGCCGTTAATGTAATAAGTTGAAGTGTAAGTACCTTGACGAGTTACCCGAAGTTTGCGCGTCACACTCCACTCATCCGATTTTGGATTTTCGATTTTGGATTTTGGATTGGTAGCGAGTAGTTGTCCGTTGTTGTCTTGAGTTGCTGCGATTTCTATCTCTTCGACTTCTTCAACAGATAACTCTTCCGATTTTCGATTTTCGATTTTTGATTTTTGATTGACAGGAGATGATTGACCGTTGTTGTCTTGAGTTTCGGCAATTTCTATCCCTTCGACTTCCTCTGCTTCAACAGATAACTCATCTGCTGCATTTTCCTCCTCATCTTCATCCCGCGCGAACCATTCCTCCCCGACATCTTCCAGGGCAAAAGTCGCAGTCACGCTAGCTTCGATCGTACCGCGTTTGTTTTGGGCGCTGTTCACCAAATCCGGCAAACGTTCAGCCCGCATTCCCTTAGAACTCGAAAGTCCGAGACAAAACAGCAAAGCGTCGAGGATGTTGGACTTCCCAGAACCGTTGGGCCCGGAAACCACAGTAAAACCGGGCAGCACGGGAATGGCCGTCGTGCCGCCAAAAGATTTAAAGTTAGTCAGTTCGATCCGCTTAATGTGAACCATATGCTAGGAGTAGCTTTGGCTCTAGGTTGTTGTCACAGGGTAGCACAGGCAATGGGGCGATCGACAATGTGTTAACTTTCTAGCATTGTCGATCGAACAGATATCTTACACGTTTGTCAACAACCGAGTCGCATTTTACTTCAAAAGCTCGTTGACAAAAGTACAATATCTCCGCTCCGAGCGAGCGCTACAAATGAACGTAAATTTTGATACAAATAACTCCATGAGACTCGATCGATATTATTTGTGGGTTAAAACCTGAAAGCCTTGACCCGAGAGGATTACAGTAAATATAATTCCCGCAGTTCCAAATGTTACCCCTAGACATATAAAAACTTTCCGGTAAAATCGAACCAAAATTAATAATGTATAAAGTAACGAAGCGCATTATGGAGGGCAAACCCATTACACCAGCTCAGAACTCATCTAACCTGCCAGCTTCCCCTGAAAGCGACGAACAACAAGTATTACAAATTTGGGGTCGCCAGCCCCTTAAAGGACATATCAAAATCAGCGGCGCCAAAAACTCGGCCTTAGTAGTCATGGCAGGAGCCTTGCTCTGCCCAGAGGATTGCCGTCTCCGCAACGTTCCCGGTCTAGTCGATGTCGCCCGCATGGGGCAAATTCTCTCGGCTGTAGGAGTCAAATTACAGCAAAACGGGGACGTTTTAGACATCAACGCCAGCAACCTCATAGACGCTCAAGCCCCCTACGAATTAGTCAGCCAACTGCGGGCGAGCTTCTTCATCATCGGGCCGCTGCTAGCGCGTTTGGGATTTGCCAAAGTGCCCTTGCCCGGTGGGTGCGCCATCGGTGCCCGACCCGTTGAACTCCACGTTCGCGGTCTGCAAGCCCTCGGTGCCGAAGTCCACATCGACCACGGCACCGTTCACGCTTACGTCAAAGGGCCAAACCGCCGCCTGAAAGGAGCCAAAATTTATTTGGACTACCCCAGCGTCGGCGCAACTGAAACTTTGATGATGGCGGCGACTCTGGCGGAAGGAGAAACCATAATTGAAAATGCGGCTCAAGAGCCGGAAGTCGCAGATTTGGCGAATTTCTGCCGCGCCATGGGAGCAAAAATTCAAGGCGCCGGCACGAATACGATCGTCATTTCGGGAGTGCCCAAGCTGCACGCGGTAGACTATTCAATTATTCCCGATCGCATTGAAGCCGGAACATTTTTAGTAGCCGGAGCTATCACTCACTCGGAAATCAGTTTGTCGCCGGTAATTCCCGACCACCTGACCGCAGTCATTGCCAAATTGCAGACAATTGGGGCAAAAATTATTGCAGAATCCCCCGACATTTTGCGGATAGTTCCCGGCCAAACTCACTCGGCCACAGACATCGAAACTCTGCCTTATCCCGGTTTCCCCACAGATATGCAAGCTCAGTTTATGGCCTTGCTGACGCTGAGCGAAGGCGACAGCTTGATCAAAGAAACCGTGTTTGAGAATCGCTTGCGCCACGTAGCAGAGCTCAACCGCATGGGCGCAGACATTCGCCTTAAAGGCAATGTAGCGATTGTGCGGGGAGTGTCGCGGCTGTCGGGCGCGCCTGTCGTGGCAACAGATTTGCGGGCTTCGGCGGCGTTAGTGCTAGCGGGACTTGCAGCCGATGGTGTCACCACCATCAGCAGCTTGCAGCACTTAGACCGCGGCTATGAGCAGTTAGAGGTGAAACTGCAAAAATTGGGAGCTAAGTTGCGGCGCGTCAAAGAGGGTACAGACCCGGCGACTGCTGAGGCTCCTGTCAATCCCGTGCGATCGGGTTTAAAGTAGTCAGAAGGAAGAAGGAAGAAGGAAGAAGGAAGAAGGAAGAGGAAAAAAGGAAGAAGCAAAAGAATTCTCCATGCCCAATTCCCCAGGCCCCATGCCCAATTCCCAATTCCCAATTCCCCATTCCCAACTGACTAAAATGTCGAACATACCGCTCATCGGTTTAAAAGCAGACCAGTTTCGCCACCCGCTAGACTTGGAAGCTACCAGCACTCTCAAACAACTGCCCGGCCTGGATTTGATCGTCCGGCAGTTGTTGGGACAACTTGGCGAACAGTTTTTTATGCTGGAAAATCTGGCTTCCAGCGTCCAAGTCGGCGAAAATCAATTGCCCCACCTGCATCAATTGCTGTTGGATGCCTGCAAAACTCTGGATTTGGAAGCGCCGCAGCTTTATGTCCGCCAGCATCCGATGCCAAATGCTTACACCTTTGCGATGCGGGGAAAACAGCCTTTTGTGGTGATGCACACTTCTCTGATTGATTTGCTTACAGACGAGGAAGTTAAGGCAGTAATTGCTCACGAGTTGGGTCATTTGAAGTGCGATCACGGAGTTTACCTGACTCTGGCTAATTTAATTGTGTTGGCCGCGGGCCAAATTTCGCCTGTGGGAACCGTGCTCGCGCAGGGTTTGCAGGCGCAAATGTTGGAATGGTTGCGGTGTGCGGAATTTACGTGCGATCGCGCCGCCTTGCTCGCCACCCAAGACCCAAAAGTGGTAGCATCCCTGTTGATGAAACTGGCCGGAGGTTCGCCGACTTTAGCTCCCAAACTGAATGTCGATGCGTTTTTGGCGCAGGCGCGGGCCTATGACGACCTCAGCAGCACTCAACTCGGAGATATGCTCAAACAAGCTCAGACGGCTCAGTTGTCCCATCCTGTACCAGTATTGCGCGCCAGAGAGATCGATCGCTGGGCAAGTTCAAAAGATTATGAATCTTTGCTTGCAGGAAATCGATCTGTGTGTTATGATGGTGAAACCCAAAAGGGCGGGTGGCGAAATTGGTAGACGCATCAGACTCAAAATCTGACACCGAAAGGTATGAGAGTTCGATTCTCTCCCCGCCCACTGCTAAAAAAGCTAGTGATGTATTAATAAAGAACTGTGTGCTAGGTAGCCCAGTAGCTCCAAGTGCATATCTCATCACTTGATCTCCCCCTTGCTGGTGGCTGTGGTTGGTAGCCGAGTATTTTCCGAACTTCAGTTGAAATAACTCATGACCAACCGCACTATTACTTTCATCTGCTTTTTTATGTAATAAAAACAGAAAGAGATGAGTAATCAGGCAAGCAATATACCTTCTTTGGATTTAGCTATCGTTCCAGGCACAGTTTATATCCAAGATTGTGTCTGGAATCAGTTAAGTAAACTGTATAATCTTGATTTAGCCACAGGTAAAGCAACATTCATCGGTGAGATCATTACAGAAGTGTATGATATTGCCTTTGTTGATTCACAACTCTATGGCATCGATCGAGTACGAGCTCGATAAAATGCTCGTTGCTGCTGACTTCGCACCACTGAAAGATGAGAAAGATGTATCCGCTCAATAATTCGGGGCAGACTACCCACTCAGGAACGATTTTGCGTCATTTGAGGTGCATCGTTGAGCGATTTACCCCGGATTATTGAGCGGATACAGAAAGATGTTACGCTTTATTACTAAAAAAAAAATTATCTACCCTTCTAGATAGACTAATAGTCATCCTTGGAGCTGTCAAACTTGCGACCAATTCTAGCAGATGCTGAGTTGATCGGCACTAAGGGAAATACCGTCATCAGCAACCTCGATTATGATTTCTTAACTGTTTGGCAAAACAAGTCTAATAGCAGATATCACATTAAGTGATTACCAAAAACTGAATGTAGACGAGTTTTTGGCGCAGGCGCGAGCCTACGACGACCTCAGCACCACTCAACTCGGAGATATGCTCAAACAAGCTCAGACGGCTCAGTTGTCGCATCCTGTACCAGTATTGCGCGCCAGAGAGAGCGATCGCTGGGCAAGTTCAAAAGATTATGAATTTTTGCTTGCAGGAAATCGATCCGTGTGTTATTAGGGTGAAACCAACACAAAGGGCGGGTGGCGAAATTGGTAGACGCATCAGACTCAAAATCTGACACCGAAAGGTATGAGAGTTCGATTCTCTCCCCGCCCACTGCGAGGAAAGTTAGGGATGTCTTAATAAAGCGCTCTGTGCTCAATAGCCAAGCAGCTCCAACTGCATCTATCATCACTTTATCTCGCACTCGCTGGTGGCTGTCGTTGCTAGCCGAGTATTTTCCCAAAATCAGTTGAAATAACTGATGACCAACCGCACTGTTACTTTCATCTGCTTTTTTATGTAATAAAAACAGAACAAGATGAGTAATCAGGCAAGCAATATATCTTCTTTGGATTTAGCTATGGTTCCAGGGACAGTGTATATCCAAGATTGTGTCTCAAATCAGTTAAGTAAACTGTATACTCTTGATTTAGCCACAGGTAAAGCAACATTCATCGGTGAGATCATTACAGAAGCGTATGATATTGCCTTTGTTGATTCACAACTCTATGGCATTGAGCAAGAAGGCGGCACAACGCAGCTCGTTAAAATTGACATCAAAACGGGCGATACGATTGTGATTGGGGATACGGGCTTTGCTACAGCCGGCTTGGCTTATAATGCCCAACGTCAAACCCTTTATGCCACAACAGCTAAACAACTGATTGCCCTGGATATCAAAACAGGAAAAGGTACACCAGTAGCTACCGTAGCTAATAAAGACTACAATTGTGGCGAAGTTGCCTTTGATAGCAATGGCATAGCATATATCACATTAATTGGCTACGAAAAGAAGAAATTACTTGCTAGATGCAATCTCGATACTAGCGAAGTTAAAACTATTGGTGATACCGGATTTCCTGGTATTGGCAGTATGGAATTTGTTGGCAATGTCCTTTATGGCGTTACTGGCAGATTTTTTAACTTGGGAAAAGACGGTCAATTAATCCGCATTAATACCCAGACAGGTAAAGGCACATTAGTGGCTCAAACCAAGCCTAGCGGTCGTTGGGCAGGAATTGCGGTTTATCAACCAGCAGCAGAAGTGAGCGAAACCATCACTTCAAAAGTTAACACAGAAGCTACACAGGCTGCACAAACAACTACTAAAACTCGTGAGGAAACTATGCAACTGTTAACGATTGATACAAAAGAAAACTGTTACGTTATCAATACCGCTCAGATGAATAGCTTGCAACAAAATGTTGCTAAGTCTCTGACATTAGACAAAGGAACTTTTGACATCCAAATTACCAGTGGTAGCTACAGTTATAGTGCCGACAATACCGTCGGTGAGCCTTTTGTTTTTCTCTGGATTTATGGACTTGATGGCAGTACCTTTATCAACACAAAGACAGGTGTTGAGACAGGTGGAACTTGGGCCACTTTAAACGGCTATAACGACAAATTGCAGTTAGATATCAAAGAAAAAGCTGTAGTCTGTGCTTTATTCTTTGATACCTATAGTGCTGATAATCAAGGAGAAGTCACTGTTTCCATCACGGGCAATCAACAGTTTAATACCCAAACTTTAACCGTTGATAGTAAGAAAAACTGCTATTCGCTTGATGGCAATTATCTCTCAACTCTTAAAAAAGCCAATGCTAATTCTATCGAGTTAGCAGCAGGGAACTATCGCGTCAAGATTCGGGAAAGCAATGCCACTTATGGAGCAGAAGCCAAAAATTTCCAATTAGAACCTTGGGCGTTACTGTGGATTCAAGGGGGAAAATTTATCTCCAAGTTGACAGAAATTGAACTTAGCGAAAGTTGGTGTTCCTTAAATGGCTTCAAAGATGAAGTTATTTTTGAAGTCAAACAAAAAACAACCCTCTCCGGCTTCTTTTTTGATACATACATAGAAGATAACGAAGGGCAAGTTGTTTTAGAAATCAACAACATCAGTGATGTAGAATTAGACCAAGAAAAGGCCAAACAAAAACCTGGTACGGGCAGCAGCGGAAGCACTGTTAGTGTAGTGGGTGGTGGTAGCACAAGTAGCTCTGGTGGTACAATTAGCTCTGGTGGTACAATTAGCTCTGGTGGTACAATTAGCTCTGGTGGTACAATTAGCTCTGGTGGTACAATTAGCT
>NZ_JAUBUG010000026.1:0-21993 GCF_036705345.1 Microcoleus sp. B3-D2 | reverse complement strand
CTGGTGGTACAACTAGCCCGGGTTCTGAAAATATCAATATTGGCAGTGGATTTGGGTTCACTTTTGACCAAGATCAGATGGAACAAATGTGGCAGCAAATGGCAGCCCAAATCAATAGTTCCATCACAGTAACAGGTGACCCGAACGATAAAAAAGAAGCTTATTGGGACAATTTGGAAAAATGGCTGCTTAAAGGCTATCAAACTCAAGCTAAAGACTTAGGGATGAAGGTAGCACGGCTGGAGTTTATGCTTAAGACTCTTACCCAACAAATGGAAGTTAGTTTTAATCAGAATTTCCACAATTGGTCGGGGCACTTCAACAAAAATCTCAACGACTTATTTATTTCCCGAATCCCCCGCATTGTTAGTGAGCAGGTGAATTTAAGAATCTCTGAACAAACCCAAGAGATTAAAAACTTAGTGCTGCAACAAATGCAAACCGAACTCAATGAGCGTGTTGAGTCCGTCGTTAATCTCAAAGTGTCTAATCAGACTCAAGAAGTTAAGAACCTCGTAGTTCAGCAAATGCAAACTGAACTTGAGCAACGGATTGAGAATGTAGTTAACATCAAAGTTGCCAATCAGTCTACAGAGATTAATACCCAGGTAATTAATCAAATGTCGGCTGATATTGATGAGCGCATTAGTAACTCGGTTAATGTCCAAATCGCCAATCAATCTCAAGAGATCACTAATCAGGTAATTCAGCAACTCCAACATACTATCGATCAGCGTGTTGAGAATGTGGTGAGCATCAAGATTTCCGATCAAACCCAGAATGTGAAGAATCTGGTGATTCAGCAGATGCAAACTTACATCGATCAACGCATCGATAATGTCGTGAACCTGAAAGTGTCTAATCTATCTCAAGATATTAACACTCAAATTGTTCAGCAAATTCAACACGACATGGATCAGCGGATTAATGCGGTAGTTAATCTCAAAATTGCTGACCAAAGCCAAAATATTAAAAATCTGGTCATTCAGCAGATTGAATCTAACATTGATGCTCGCATCAATACGGCTGTTAATCAATCTAGCACTAGCAACGTGCAGTTAGTGACTAATAATATTGTCAACGATCTTGACAATCGCATTAATGTTAGCTTGGATAACAAGATTCTCAACTTCCGTAATGATGTCTCTGCTATAGTCAAAAATGAGCTGAACCAAAACTTCACGCAGAACATCAAAAATACGATTTTTGCAGAATTGAAACAGCAACAATTCTACCTAGATATGAACTTGATCAAGTCAGAAGTTGAGAACTTCTACTCTAATCTTGCACAGTTTGAGAATCAGTTCTATTTACGCATTGAACAAGGGGACACTCAACTGTATAACTGGACGCTGGAACAACTTATTGCTCTCCAAGGTTGCTTAACAGATCGTCAGGCGTTAGTCGATATGTTTGAATCTTTCGCCAATAAACTCAAAGACGAATTAGAGAATGCTGAATGCGTTCGTCCCGATCGTTTTGGTTCTTGGGTAAGAACAGATATGCGGTCACAATTTCAACCTACGCAATCTCCGGGATTACCACAAGGTTAATCAGTAGGTAGACATATATCTTGGGTGTCCGAAGAAAGGAACGAAGCCATCCCAAACCGCAAGCGAATTGCTTCGTTCCTCTATTCGGACATGATGGTATTGATTTATGTTCACCGCCCACTGCTAAAAAAGCTTAATAAATCTAGGGTTCCAGGTAGGCCACCGGGAACCCTAATTTATATGGCATGGGGAATCGGGCATGGGGAATTGGGAATTGGGCATGGGGAATTGGTAACAACAGTCAACAGTCAACAGTCAACAGTCAACAAATTTTATGGGTGAAATCGCCGCTTTAGGCGCTGCATTTGTCTGGGCTCTATCTTCCACCATCTGGCAGCGAGTGGGACAGCAAATCCCGGCAGTGGTGCTAAATTTGCTCAAAGGCGCGATCGCCCTTTTCATGCTCCTTGCCACTGTACTAATTTTAGGCAAACCCTTACCCGCAATCAACCCTAATATTTTAGCAATGCTGCTGATTAGCGGCGGTCTAGGAATTGGCATCGGAGACACCGCTTTCTTTATCGTATTAAAATATTTAGGCGCGAGGCGAACGCTGCTTTTAGAAACCCTATCTCCCCCTTTAACAGCTTTATTGGGCTTAATATTTTTGCAAGAAAAGTTATCGGCCATTGCTTGTACAGGCATTCTTTTAACAATCTGCGGCGTAGCGTGGGTAATTGCAGAACGAACAGCCGAAACAACCTTATCATCAAAACATCTTTGGCAGGGATTAGGTATTAGTTTATTAGGACAAACAACCCACGCCGTTGGAGCAATTTTATCCCGCGCCGCCTTCACTCAAATAGATATCGATCCTCTGTGGACGGCGGCATTGCGTTTGAGCGGCGGTTTGGCAGTCATGCTATGCTTTTTGAAGCCAACAAACCTTGACAGTTTCAAACAATTAAAATCCTCAAAAATATTAGCTGCAATAATTCTGGCAGCTTTTTTAGGAACCTATCTCGGGATTTCCCTGCAACAGACTTCACTGAAATATTCACCCGCAGCAATCGCTCAAACACTCAGTTCTACCAGTCCCCTATTTATACTGCCTTTAGCGGTGCTGGCGGGCGAAAAAGTGAGCCTTCGGGCGGTTTTGGGGGTAGTTGGTGCGATCGGCGGAATCGCCTTATTATTGGGTTTGAAGTGATTAGATTTGAGACAGAAGTGTGGCGTGTTGCTAAAAAGTCAAAAAATAGGCTCTTTCTTAGTTGGTGTCCTTAAATATTAGTTTAAGTAGCCAAAAACGGGTCTTCCATACTTAGTATGCTCAAATATAGCAATCCTCGCATCATTTGTGAATTTCTTACTTCCTCCCCTCGGGTTCGGGGTGGGTTAGGGTGGGGTAAAAAATTTACGACTCCTGCAAGGATTGCTATATTAGTTTAACTAGCCAAAAACTAAACTACGTCTAAATTGACTGTAAAAACGTATCAATTTAAGTTAAATAAGAGTTAAATAATGAGTCAGTTTATTGCCATTGCCCAAGACCTCGAAACTCTGATAGAATAACAACTCCGACAAGTTAAAATAAAACTATCGGGTTCAATTGAGAAGAAAATTGCAACCGCTCGCCAGAAGGAAGAGGAAGTGATTTATGCTTCTCATACTGGGGTAAAAAACTTGGCAGAAATCCGTAAGCATTTTGACGTGATCATCCAGTACATCACGCAGGTAACAGCTAATCCGAATACTTGAAGCTGCAAAAGTGCGATCGCCCTTACATCCCAACTTGTCAAAAAGCGCGATTTAAGGGCGATCGGATATAACCATCAACAACACGGCGATCGAGGAAACGGCACTGCCGTTTCCTGATTTCGGGCTACTCTTACAAATTGCAACTCATATCCCCAGATAATTGACTGAAACGCGCATTTTCCCGATAGTCTACCGGACAATCAATCACGCAAGGGACATCTTGAGCCAGGGCTTCTTTCAGAATCGGAATTAAATCCGTTGCAGCTTCCACTCGATAGCCTTTTAAACCCATACTTTCGGCAAATTTCACAAAATCGGGATTGCCAAATTTGACGAAATCGGAATGACCAAAATAATCTTGCTGCTTCCATTCAATTAAGCCGTAGCCGCCATCATTAAATATCAGCGTCACAAAATTAGTACCGACTCGCAAAGCAGTTTCTAACTCTTGACAGTTCATCATAAAACCACCGTCGCCGGTGGCTGCTATTACTTTGCGATCGGGATAAACGAGTTTTGCAGCCACCGCACCCGGAATCGCAATTCCCATCGCCGCAAAGCCGTTGGAAATCAAACAGGTATTCGGGCGATCGCAATGATAGTGCCGCGCGATCCACATTTTGTGAGCTCCCACATCAGATATCAGAATATCTTCCGGGCCCAGGACTTGCCGCAAATCGTAAATGAGTTTTTGTGGCTTGATCGGGAAACCGTCGTCGGCTGCATATTGTTCGTACCCAGCGCGAATATCCGCCCGCAATTGCTTAGCAAAAGGGTCTACTTTCTCCATGCGATCGGCACGCTGCAAAATTTCATTGAGGGAATCAGAAATATCTCCCACAACTTCTATAAGAGGAATATAACTGCTGTCAATTTCTGCTGGCAAAGATCCAATGTGAATAATCGGAATTTTTCCTTCGGGATTCCACTTCTTCGGGGAATATTCAATCAAATCGTAGCCAACAGCAATCACTAAATCCGTTTCTTCAAAAGCACAACTAATATAATCCCGTTTTTGCAATCCCGTCGTCCACAGTGCCAAAGGATGAGTGTAAGGAATTACACCTTTGCCCATGAAAGTATTAGCTACAGGAATATTCAATCGAGTAGCAAATTGTGTCAAAGCATCGCTGGCGTTAGCGCGGATCGCGCCGTTTCCTACTAAAAGCAGAGGACTTTTGGCCTTGGAAATTGCCACAGCGGCTTTATTCAAGCTTTGGTAAGCGCCAAAAGTTTTTTCGCGGTTGTCTTTGGTGAGCGGAGTTCCTTCAGCCGGCATTGCTGCGATGTTTTCAGGTAAGTCAATGTGAACAGATCCCGGCTTTTCACTTTGAGCTACTTTAAAGGCTTTGCGGACAATTTCTGCCGTCGTGCTGGGGCGAACAATTTGAGCATTCCACTTAGTAACTGGCTCAAACATGGCAACCAAATCTAAATATTGGTGCGATTCTATGTGCATCCTGTCTGTGCCGACTTGTCCGGTAATTGCTATTAAAGGAGCGCCGTCTAAGTTAGCGTCAGCAACTCCTGTCATTAAGTTAGTGGCGCCGGGGCCCAAGGTTGACAAGCAAACGCCGGCTTTGCCGGTGAGACGACCGTAAACGTCGGCCATGAAAGCGGCGCCTTGTTCGTGGCGAGTAGTAATAAATTTAATTGAAGAGTTTCTCAGGGCTTCTAGAATTTCTAAATTTTCTTCTCCCGGAAGTCCGAAGACGTATTCGACGCCTTCATTTTCTAAACATTTTACCAATAGTTGAGCTGTGTTCATTTCCGCTTCTCTCCTCGGTTAATGGGGGTTTGTGGTCTTTTTAAACCGATCGCAAAAATACTAAATGGGAATTTTTAACCGCAGGTAAACGCAGATAAACGCAGACTTATGTAGATTTGTGCGATCGGTTGATAGAGTGGGAGCTTATTTCACCCACACTGTTTTTATGTTAACAAATTCGTGCATTCCTTGGATGCTCAATTCGCGTCCGTAACCGGAGCGTTTGATGCCGCCGAAGGGCAATCTAGGGTCTGATTTTACTAAACCGTTGATGAATACCGCGCCGGCCTCTAGTTCGGAAATAAAGCGATCGCTCTCTGAGTTTACTGTAGTCCAAGCTGACGCACCCAAGCCAAAAGATGTGCTGTTTGCGAGGGCGATCGCCTCATCCATATCTGCCACTCGGAATACTAAAGCTACGGGCCCGAAAAATTCTTCTTGACGGGCAGAGGCATTCGGCGGAATGTCTGCCAGAATAGTTGGCAAGTAGAAATTGCCGGCATTCTCTGACAATGGGCGGCCACCTGTCAGAAGTTTTGCTCCCGATTGGACGCAAGTTTGCACTTGATTGTCCAAGTCTTTGAGGATTGCGGGAGTAGCTAAAGGGCCGATATCAGTTTCTGGCAACATCGGATCGCCTACTTTTAATTGCTGCAATTTTTCGACAAATCCTGTGATGAATTCGTCGGCAATCTCTTCTGCTAAAATAAAGCGTTTGGCGGCGATGCAAGATTGACCGTTATTGAGCATCCGGGATGTCACAGCAGTTGATAAAGCTGCTGCTACATCGGCGCTGGACATCACAATAAAGGGGTCGCTTCCTCCCAATTCCAGCACTACTTTTTTCAAATTTTTGCCCGCATTTGCTGCCAAACTTTCACCCGCTGGTTCGCTACCGGTGAGAGTTGCTGCTTTGATACGATCGTCCGCAACGATATCGGCTACTTTGTCGGCGCCGACTAACAAAGTTTGAAAAACTCCTTCGGGAAAGCCAGCAAGCGTAAAAATTTCTTCGATTTTCAAAGCGCACTGAGGCACGTTGGAAGCGTGTTTGAGCAAGCCGACATTGCCCGCCATCAGTGCTGGCGCCGCAAACCGAAAAACTTGCCAAAATGGGAAATTCCACGGCATAACGGCTAAAATAGGACCCAGCGGTTGGTAGCGGACAAAGCTGCTGCTAGCGTCAGTGGTTGCCGGTACGTCTGCCATAAATTGAGCGGCATTTTTGGCGTAATACCGACAAACTAAGGCGCATTTTTCCACTTCGCCGATCGCAGATTTGAGCGTTTTGCCCATTTCCAGGGTCATCATTTCAGCGTAAATTTCGCGATCTCGCTCCAAGATGTCTGCAGCTTTCTGCATCCACAGGGCTCTCTGCTCAAACGGCAGTTGGCGGTATTTTTTAAAAGCTTGCTGTGCTAATTCCAGCTTAGCTTCTATTACCTCATCCGCGATCGGCTCGAAAGTTTTCAGCGTTTCTCCCGTTGCCGGGTTGATAGTAGCAATAGCCATGGTTTCATCTCCTGTGTGAAAAACACAAAACTCCCTGCTAGTTTTCAGCCTCGGCAGGGAGTTGTATCAAGGTATTACAAAATAGGAATTTACCGGCCACGTTTTCTTTCAGGTCTTGCCAAGTTGCAAGTACCGCGATTTGTTTAAATTTCTATACTTTTAATTATAGTTCAGAGTCTCGATCGCAAATCTTAAGAAAATTTGTCTTTCTGAAATCACGCACAAATCTCAAGAACAGGCTAGACGGCCTGTTCCACAAAAGTTAAATGTTTTTGTGGGGCGTCCCGCCCGCCCCTGACCGCTTTATTCACCATTAATGGTGCAAGATGGATGAAATATCTTGTCGGGTGTCCCGCCCGCCTTGCATTCTCAAGAACAGACCCGACGGCCTGTTCCATTACACATTTCTCAATTCCTCTCCCTCAAACAGACTGTTCCTGGACGTAATCCTGCACGTAAGACTGATAGTAATACCTGCTGCCTTTATCGTTATTCGCCACCATTCCCAACAGCGGAATTCCGGCCATTTTTAAATCTTCAAAAGCCAACAACAGCGCCTCCCGCTCAGTTTGATGCAGCCCCACTACCAGCATCAATCCGTTAGTGTGAGCCGCCAACAAATTCGCATCCGCCAAACCCAAAAGCGGTGCAGTATCGTAAATAACTAAGTCAAAATGACTTGACAAAGCTGCCATTAAATGCGGCATTTTTCGGGAAGAAAGCACCTTTGTGGGATCGAGAGGAACCGGGCCGGAAGTTAACACAAACAAATTTTCATCGCGGGGCGATCGCAAAATCACCTGTTCCACATCCACATCCTCAGCAATCACATTGTGCAAGCCTTGCCAATTCGGTAAACCCAGCATTTCGTGTACCTGCGGGCGCCGCAAATCGGCATCCACTAACAGCACTTGCTGGCCCATTGCAGCAGCCGCCCGCGCCAGATTGACTGCTACAGTAGACTTGCCGTCAGCTACTTGACAAGAAGTAATTACACAAGAATTGATCGGAGTATCAAGGTTGAGTAAGCGAATATTCGCATTGAGCGATCGAAAAGCTTCTTGAAAAGCATCCGTCGGCATCGGCGAAATTGCCACATCCACCGGGCTTGTCTCAGCAGGAGGAAGTCTCAAAATTTTATCGCTAGCAGGAATTACCCCCAACAAAGGCAGGCGAATCGACTGTTTGACATCCTCTGGAGTTTGGAACACCGTTTTATTGTTAAACCGTTCCGCCAACTGCGCCGCCAGCATACCGAACAGCAAACCAGCCAATCCCCCCAAAGCCAAATTCAAAGGCATAATCGGAGCAACAGCCATCAACTCGCCATTTTTGTAGCGCGGAATTTCCGGCTTAGCAATAACTTCCCAAGCCACCTCTTTTTTACCAACAGATTCAAGCTGCAAAGCTTGCTGTTTTGCCAGCAAACCATTCAGCGTATTGTTAGTTAAATCCAACTCGCGCTGCAAATCGGAATAGCGCCGCAATATCACCGGTAATCCTTGAGAGTATTGATTCAACTGCTTAGCAGCTTGTTCCAAAACTTGATTCCGCACGCCCAGCACCTGAATTAAATTAGCAGTACCGATAAACTGCTCGATTAACTTAATCCGCACCGGATCTTGAAAAGCCAGCACTTGCGAATTTACCTTAGCCAAATCAGTTCCCAGAACCTGTTGGGCTTCTTTCTTCAATAAAGGAATCAGGTTTTTGCGCTGTTCTCGCAACAATTGCATTTGCGGAGTTTCGTCTGTAAACGTAGCCGAGTTAATCGCAATTTGCCCTTCTAATTGCTGCAATTGAGTCAGCATCGCTTGATAGCGGGGAGCTTGACTCAGAGCCGAGGCCATCAGCGCTTGCTTCTGGTTCAGTCCGAGCTGATTTTGCAGATTGGAATAGAGCAATCTCTGCTGATTGAGCTGCGTTTGCGCGTCCAATCTTTGCGTTTGAAGTTGGCTGATTTGCTGCGCCAGTTGTTGGGTTTGAATTTGCGGGTCGATGAAATTGTACTGCTGCCGCAATTTTTGAATTTCTGTTTGCAGAGCTTGTTGGCGCTTTCGCTGGTTGGGAATTTGCGATTTCACAAAATCCAGAGTCTGACTAATTTGAGTGGTGGTATCTTGCACGCTGTAGTTGCGGTAGCCTAGCGCCACTTTTTCCAAAACAAACTGAATTTTTTTCGGATCGTAATCCCGATATCTCACTTCGATAATTTTGGTATTTTTGAAGCGATTAATTGACAACCTACTTTCCTGAGAAAACGGCAAATTATCTGCTTTTTGGTTCAAGAGGTAGTTGTAATTTATTTCGGGATACTTAGCCTGCAACTGTTTAATAATCGGCGACATTACTTGCGGGCTTTGCAAAACTTGAATTTGGGATTCGTAGTCAAAACCGGCCTTTTCGGTCGTCGCGGGGCCCGCTGGTTGCAGTTTCAGCTCACCGGAGTATATTTTTGCTAAAGTATTTTGCGTAACCGTTGGTTCTACTAATAATTGAAAGCGCCCTTCGTACTCGCTTTTTTGATTCAGTGTCCAGGCGAAAACTCCGGTAGTCACTGCCGCTGCTACGCCGATGACTAAGATGGAGCGACTCCGGCAAACTTCCCAAAAACTTAACTCTTCTGCCTCGGTTGTGTTTCTGCCTAAAAATTGATCTTCTTCATAAAGCCCAGAATACATTTTTTGCACATCAGCGGCTTTTTTATGATTAAACAGTGCTACTTGAGATTGTTTCCCTGGTTTCATTTGATTTCTACAACTTATTAGTTTAAACGTCTGTATTGGTGGCGGAGTTTCAGGAAATCGGTTGATTCCTAGATATTTCATTACCAAACCGCAATTTTTTCTATAAAGCGGGTTTCTGAGGTGTTAATGCCAGTCTATTCAAATCACCTAAAAATATCGAACAACCGAAATATTCCTAACAGCGGGCTGAGAGGAGCGAGAGTCCCGCCTACATTATCCGAGAACGTAGCGCGACCCGATCGCCTTACCATAATTACATCATTATTTTGCAGTTTGGGATTAGATTCTTCATTGGCTGTTGCAGAAAAATTAACCTTAACATTTAGCTGGGAAACTGTGCCGTTAGGATTGAGGCGAATTAAATCCACCGAATCCATTTGGGCCCGCGCTTTATTAAAACCTCCCGCTGCTACCAGCGCTTGATTTAAAGTAGTGTTTGGCAGCACCGCAATCGCTCCGGGTTTCACGACTTCTCCCACAATGTTCACCTTAATCGTATCCGGTGAAAAATTAGAATTAGCAACTTGTTCGTCTTGGACTGCATCGAGATTTTCGGCTTTGGGAACGATTACCGTATCTCCCTGTTGCAGCGCTAAATCTTGGGATACATCTGCCCCTTCCAAAAGTTGCCACAAATTCACATTAATAATTTGTTCTGTACCCGCCCGTGTCAGGCGGCGAACTTGTATTTGTCTGATATCAGCTACCGGCGTAATGCCGCCCGCCATTTTAATTGCCCTCGTTACAGTTTGCTGCAAAACAGTTTCCCCGCTGTTGGTTTCGCTGGCAGCAAACAAACCAGAATTTTCACCCATTTCATTCTCTTGTACCCTACTTTGAGTCTCTTTTGCCAAAGTATAAGTACCGGGGCGAGTTACTTCGCCCACCACAGCAATATTAATTGGTTGAGTGCTTTGTCCGGTAATGTTAGCTACTGCTAAAGTCGGTGCTTCTTGGCGGTTGAGGCTAGTTACAGTGGGAATAAATATAGTATCGCCGTCGCGCAAAGTCATATCGGCCCGCAAATCGCCGTTTTGCAATAATTCCCACAAATCCACACTAATAATTTGTTCCGGTGCGTTACGTTGGGGGCGCCGGATTTTGATTTGCCGCACGTCTGCTGACTGGGTAATTCCACCGGCCATTCGCAGAGCCCGCGATATCGTTGGCATTTGAGTTCCCATTTGCTCTGCTGTGCCTCCGGGGCCTGCTGCTGAGGATATTGTATAGGCTCCGGGGCGGTTGATTTCGCCCGCGATCGCAATTTGCAAAGGACGCGGTGCCAGCAATTTCAGGGTAATCCAAGGACGTTTGAGGTATTTGCCGTATTTGTCTTTAACAGCATTAGAAGCTTGTTCTAGGGTCATCCCGTACACTGAAACGCTGCCAATTAACGGCAAATTCAGGGAACCGTCTGCCTGTACTTGGTGTTGACCGTTGGGGCCGCTGTATTCCGGGACGTTGAAGATGTCCATTTGAATACGATCGCCCGCTCCCAAAGTGTAAACTTCCGATCGTACACTTGAAGGTGCACTTGCCGGAAATCCCTGAAATCCCGGTGCTACCGGAACCGGTACAGGAACAGGAGAACCCGAAGCGGGAGGAGGAGGAGGAGGAGGAGGAGGCATAAACTGGGCCGCCGCCGGAGATGAACCCACCGCCGCCAGCACTGACACTGTTAAACTTTGGACAATTAAACTTTTGACAGCATTGCTTGCCCAATCACCAAGCTTGCAGCTTTTGCTGGAAATGTCTCCCTGATCCCCTCTCCTTGCAGCAAAGGGGAGAAATTCTTCCCTTTCCCTCTCCGCGAAGGGGAAACAAGGGTGAGATTTTTTCTCAAGTTGCACCTTGCGCGAATCACTTTTCACCACCATCGCTTTTTGCCCCTATCCTCATCCAAGCCCGCCAACATCAAATGTAACCCAACTCTTCTAACTTGCTGAGAACTTTTTTAACACTCTCTTCCACACTTTCTCGCTCTGTGTAACAAATAATCTCAGGATTGAGCGGTTCTTCATAAGGATCGTCAATTCCCGTAAAACCCTTAATTTCTCCTGCTCTGGCCTTAGCGTACAGGCCCTTGACATCGCGACCTTCGCACACTTCTAACGGCGCTGTGATATATACTTCAACAAAATTGGGCTCCATTGCTCTAATTTCGTCGCGAATTGCTCTGTAGGGGCTAATAGCTGCGGTCATTACCGCTACTCCATTGCGGCTCAGCAGGTGAGCGACAAATCCAATCCGCCGAATATTAGTATCTCGGTCTTCTTGGCTAAATCCCAAACCTTTTGACAAGTTGGTGCGAACGACATCTCCATCCAATATTTCAACTTTGCAACCTCTTGCCTTCAATTCGGGTTCGAGAGCTTTGGTGATAGTTGTCTTTCCGGAACCGCTCAGCCCGGTGAACCACAAAATAAAACCTTTTTCCATTTTCAGTTGTTTATTAGTAACTCGGAAACTTTTAAGACGTAAAACTTTATAGATGCTGTTCCCTTTTTTCTATTATCGTTATTCGCGGTGTCAAATTGCCAATATTTGCGCGCACACAATGAGAAATCAAAAGTTGCGATCGCTCCTGCAGTCATTTAGTAACAAAATTGTGCGCTCGCTGCATAATTCCCGATTTATTATTTGTCAAGTCTTTACACACTAAAATTCACTTCGCGATCGCCAACGCCGAACATCTATCCTTAGCGCACTCATCACCTTAATCTAAAATCTAAAATGGTATTGCCCATGTCTTCGGTCTTAAAAGCAGATGTTTTGGTAGTCGGTGGCGGCACCGGCGGCACTGCAGCAGCCGTGCAAGCAGCCCGCCGAGGTGCCAAAACTATTTTAGTAAGCGAATTCCCCTGGCTGGGAGGAATGCTGACTGCAGCAGGCGTTTCTGCCCCCGATGGCAATGAATTAGCAGCTTTTCAAACCGGTTTGTGGGGCGCGTTTCTCCGGGAACTCCAGCAGCGACAGCCGGGAGGCTTGGATTGGGGGTGGGTCAGTTTTTTTACTTACGATCCCCGCACCGGTGCTGAAATTTTCGCTGATTGGGTTAAATGTTTGCCGAACTTGCGCTGGATTTCTGGACAAAAAGCTCAAGATGTGCTGTATGAAGGAGATCGCATTTCTGGCGTTCAGTTTGCAGATTTTACGGTTTCGGCCAAAATCACTTTAGATGCAACGGAATTGGGAGATTTGCTGGCTTTAGCGGAGGTTGGGCACCGCTGGGGTTGGGAATTCCAAGCCGAGTGGGGAGAACCCAGCGCGCCGGCTGCGTCTAATGCTCTCACAGAGAGCTATTCGGTGCAAGCTCCGACTTGGGTGGCCATCATGCAGGATTTTGGTAAAGGTGCGGCCGGGCCAGAAATTCCCGCGCCGCCTGTTGACAATCCCGATCGATTTCTCGGTGCTTGGGACGGTTACACCCCCGAACAATTTCTCAATTACGGCAGGCTGCCAGGCGGATTGTTGATGATTAATTGGCCGATTCGAGGTAATGATTATGGTGAAGGGGTCGATCGACTCATTAAATCTGAAGCATCTCGACAAGAATTCCTGCAAGAAAGTCTCTGGCATACTCAAAGTTTCGCCCGCTTCATTCAAACGCAACTCGGCCCCCGCTACGGCTTAGCACAGAATATTTTCCCGATTTCCACGATCGAAAATCCACAAACTTCTCCTCTTCTTGGTGCTTTCGCCTTACATCCTTACTACCGAGAAAGTCGCCGCTTGCGAGGGATGAGTACAGTCACAGAACAAGATATTTTGCCTATTGTCGGCGGAAGAGTCGCGAAGTTGCCGATAAATTCTGAGGGCATTTGTGAAACAATTGCGATCGGCAATTATGCCAATGACCACCACTACCCCAGTGGCGACATTCCCTTACAGCCCAAATCCATTCGCTGGGGCGGCCGCTGGACGGGAACTCCGTTTACCATTCCTTACAGCGCGCTAATTCCTGCGAGTACAGACGGTTTGCTAGTCTGCGAAAAAAATATTTCCGTCTCTCACATCGCCAACGGTGCAACTCGCTTGCAGCCGACGGTAATGAATATTGGACAGGCGGCGGGGATGGCGGCGGCTTTGTGCGCGGAATCTGGATGTCAGCCGCGGGAGTTGCCGGTGAGGGTTTTGCAGGAAGCTTTGCTGCAAGATTCCGAGGCGAGTGCGGCAGTTATTCCCTTATTTAATTTGACACGGGATCGATCGGACTGGCTCGACTGGCAACGCTATTATCTCGATCGACCTGAAGCATATCCCGCCAGCGGCGAATGTCAGGAGTCAGTAGAGAAACAAAGCAGTCAAACAGCAAATACCCACAGCCTATTTTCTGGCATTTTCCGTCGCCTCGGCGAACAAGACTGGACACTAACACTGACAAGCCCCGCATCCTTAGCCGGTCAAACTTGGCAACTCGTGACTTTGAACTCGGAAACCGACAGATTTTTACACAATTGTGAAACCGAAAAGCCTCTGACAGTATGGGGCAGGCTGAATTCCGCAGGTGCTTGGCTGCTGGCGGAATCCGTAGAGTTGAAGAAGTAAGGTTTTTTGCAGAGATCCGAAAAATTCACAGAAATTTATCCTGATCGATCGGGGAGAGTCCGTATCAGTTAATAGACAATGACACGGATACTAACCCCATGCAAACTTACACACCAATTGCTTTACAGAGTCTTTTGGGCGTTACTTTGAGCGCCACTGTCGTTCGAGCCTTTGAATCCCTCGTCGGACTGCTCGAAGTTGCCACCGCTCCATACATTTTATCCGCCAAAACCGAACAAAGGGGCGATCGTTCTCCAGAAAGAGGCAGCGGACGCCGAGAGTTCATTGAGCCTAATCTTTACACTCATCAACTACAAGCATTTTAATGACATTGGACGAAAGCGATTTCCGTTATTGAGTTAGTTTCTGCCGCCCGTGTCGAGCGCTCAATCTGATTTCCTGGGATGCTAGTTTTTCAGGTTTCCAAGGCAACTGCATTTCTTGTTTACAGTCATTAGGATCTTCTTTTATGTGAGTGATGATAGCATATAAACCTTAAACCGCCATCTATCGAGAGATTGAATCTCGTATTTGGCGGTTTTGTATATTATTGCAACCTTTTGGGTAGTGCAATTAGGATTTTTTTTATTAATGAAGCCCGAGATTTTATTTATTCCATTTTACATCGACTTCTGACAGATATCATAGATCAGATGCTACGCATCTAAAGTGTCTATTGCTTCGGGAGGGGGAGAGGGTGAGGGAAAGATAATTTTCTGCTTTTTATAATACAAGGATTTTAGGGGAAAATTTAAATGCGCGATAGCTTAACTAAAGCCTGATTCCTTCTTCCTTTTTCCTTCTTCTTCCTTATGACTCCTGATTCCTGATTCCTGATTCTATAGTTTGATAATTTCAGGGAAATTCATCCTGATCAGCCTGGGTAAATGTCGTATCTCTAAATAGATACTGAGACGAATACTACCCATGAAAACCTACACAGCAATTGCTTTACTGAGCCTGTTGGGCATTACCTTGAGTGCCAGCGCCGCTCAAGCTTTTGAATCTTCACTCCCCATGGTCGAAACTGCCACCGCCCAATATATGTTGTCAGCCCAAACTCAACAAAAGGGCGAGCGCGGTCCTGAGAAGGGCCGCCGCAGGGATTGTACTGAGCCTAATATTTACACTCATCCGCTACAAGATTTCTAATGGCACTGGACGCAAGTGATGACCACAACTGAGTTGCTTCTGGCCGTTCATTCGATCGCTCGATCGGATTTTCTGGGATTCTAGTTTTTCACGTTAAACGACAACTGCACTTTTTGTGGACAGTTCTTTTGTGGACAGTTCTTAGGAGATTCTTTTTTGTGTAAAAAATGGTAGCATACAAACCTGCAACCGCCATCTACCTAGAGATATATTCTAGTATGTGGCGGTTTTGTATTGAAAACTCTCCAATTAAACAGGAATTACCCACAGGCATGGGCTCATCCGGGTTTTTCAACCGATATCCGTCGCCTTCCACCCCTTATTGTAGTCGATCGAACCGGGTTTCGGCATCCATGACTATTCAAAAATTATCACCTCAGAGTCGCCTCAGATTCCTGGGAGCGCAACAGTTCCTCAGATTCCTGGGAGCGCAACAGTTATTTACCTTCTCCCCGCCCAAAGTACGGTTTAATTTTCAACCCCTGCACTATAATTAACTTGCGATAACTAACTTATATATAGGTACACTGTCAGCGCAGAGGGTGCAGCAATCTACTTAAATTGGCCACCAATAAGAACCACTTATGCGGTGTGGATAGCCTTTAAGCCCATGCCCCTGTTACCTCAGGGAAATTAACTAACCTGAATATTAGGGTAGCTGGCAAGCTTTCCGGCGACAGTCGGCTATGCTTGATTCGGCGCTCTCGCAATAATTTAATGGAGGATGAAAAAATGCCTCCTAATTTGGCTATTTCGGGGATAGTGATGAAAAATGACTCTTTGGATCTGGTCAAAAGCCTCAGCCCTAGTGCAATGGATCAGATCATGCTATATCTGGCGTTTAGCGCCATGAGAACCAGTGGGCACAGGCACGGGGCGTTTCTAGACGCGGCCGCAACGGCGGCTAAGTGTGCCATTTATATGACTTATATGGAGCAGGACAACAACCTGCGGATGACCGGGCACTTGCATCACATTGAGCCTAAACGGGTGAAGGTGATTGTTGAGGAAGTCCGGGAAGCTCTGACTCAGGGAAAATTGCTGAAAATGTTGGGTTCCCAAGAACCTAGATATTTGATTCAGTTTCCTTATGTCTGGTTGGAACAGTATGGTTGGATGCCGGGACGCCCTCGCATTCCGGGAAACAATTTGACTGTAGATGAAAAAAAATATCTCGAAGGCAAGATCCCTCCTAATCCGCCTGACGCTCAACTGATCAATTCTTTTCAGTTTATGGAGCTGATCGAGTTTCTGCACAGGCGATCGCAAGAAGATATGTCTCCAGAAAGGCGAATGCCTTTGAGCGAAGCTCTAGCAGAACACATTAAGCGGCGCTTGATCTATTCTGGGACAGTCACTCGCATTGATTCTCCTTGGGGAATGCCGTTTTATGCCCTCACCCGCGCTACTTACTCTCCCGCAGAGCAGGAAGAGCGAACATTTACTATGGTTGAGGATACGGCTAGATATTTCCGGCTGATGAAGGATTGGGCGGAAAAACAACCGAAGGTGATGCGAATTATGGAGACTTTGGATATTCCGCCGGAACGCCTCGACCAAGCCCTTGAGGAATTAGATGAAATTATTCGCAATTGGGCCGATCGCTATCACAAGCGGGGCGAACCGACGATGATTTTACAAATGGTTTTTGGGCCGCAAGACGACGCTTAGTTTGATTAACTATTAATCATTAGTCATGAGTTGATTGCTTGAGACTAATGACTAATGATTAATAGCTAATAGCTCGCGAGGCAGAAACCGGGTTTCTCTGGAAAAATACTGCGTTAAGGCCTTGAATTATCGTAACAAACCCGGTTTCTTTGGTCGCTAGTGCGTCCGAGATTAACTAAGCTAAAAAAGCTCTCCAGGTCGCCGCTAAAATAATCGCTGCGATCGCTCCTATGAGTGTATTAAAAAAATTTACCAACTCGTTCGTCAGCCACTCAAACTTTGATTGCACCGTCGCCCCAATCACACTCTCGATGTTCGTGGCAATAAAAGCTGCAACTACACAAAAAAGAATTCCTGTCCAGTCAATTAAACCGACGGCCCAACTTAAAAGCGCGATCAAAATTGAGCCGACAATACCTGCGATCGTTCCTTCCAAACTAACTGCCCCTTCCGTACCCCTAGGTACAGGCTGCAAGCTGGTAATCAAAAAAGTGCGCTTTCCGTAAGCTTTGCCGATTTCGCTGGCGCAGGTATCGGAAAGTTTGGTGCAAAAACTCGCCGCGTAACCCAGCAATAACAGCGAAATAGCATCTTGTGGCACAGACATTTTGCCTGTCTCTCCTAAAATAGATAATGCCAAAACTCCCAAAGCGCAAAGAGTGGCGGTTAAAGCCGAACCCCAGACATTTTCTGGGCCTCGGGCGCCTGAACGTTTTTCGGCTATGCCTTCTGCTTCTTTTTGGGCTTTGCCGATGCGGGTAACTCCCGATCCGACAAGAAAGTAAAACATCACCACAGCATAGCCTTGCCATCCCAAACAGCCCCAGATGAGGACGCCCAATACCCAGCCGTGAAATTGGCCAGCGGGAGTGAGCAATTTTTTAGGAGCAATGGTGGCGATCGCGATTAAAACTGTATTTAGGGCGATCGCCACCAACCAAGGATTAGACCAAGATAAATAATTAAAGAACAATTCTGAATTCTGCATTTAGTACCTCCATGAACCAAGTCTTATTTCATCTTGCCTTCCCGGTGACCGATATTGCCCAAACCAAAGCGTTCTACGTAGACGGGCTCGGCTGCGAACTAGGTCGCGAATCGCCTAATTCTGCGATTATGGGTTTGTGCGGTCATCAAATTGTCGCCCACGTCAGCCGCGAACCTTTGACGCCTCAGCGAGGCATCTATCCCCGGCATTTTGGGTTAATTTTTACTTCCGAAGCTGACTGGGAAGCGTTGTTAGAGAAAGCCCAGCAAAACAACTTAAATTTCTATCAAGAACCGAGACGGCGATTTGTCGGTTTGCCTACAGAACACCGTACTTTCTTCTTAGAAGACCCTTTCCACAATATACTTGAGTTCAAGTATTATTGTGAAGCTGAAGCAATTTTTGGTCGCAGCGAATACGCTGAAGTTGGCGATACAGTTTAGTAGTAGCCTCTCACGGTGCGTCAGTCGATTTTAGATTTTAGATTTTAAATTTTAGATTGAAGAATTGGCTCCACTGTGATGAAATTCTTGTGGGGAGTAGGGGTTGGGCGTCCCGCCCGCCCCAAAAATACAATTTAGATACGGGACAGCTTATTTTAATAAAAAGTATCTGCTGACGTACACTACAAGTTAATTATTAATTTTCAATGGTTCTGACAGTGCTTCAGCCACAGCTTTTAAACTGCTGGAATGCCTCGCCATCATGGCATGGGCGAAAACAGACAATTTTACTTCTTTGGCAGCAGATATTTGGGAACTAGAAGCAGGTACGATGATGAAATCCCAATCTGTCCAAATCGAAGTAAAATTGAGCTTTTCCAACAAGGCAGCATCTCGATTTAAATCTTCCAGAAAAGCACTGCCAGGACGCATTTGGACGCAGCCTTTTCCCCAGAGAGTGTAAGCCATCCAAGTACCGCTGTGAGGAGAAGATATGGCAATAAAGCGCTGCACTCGGTTAATGCCACCTAACCTTTGCAGGTAGTAGCGAGTTACTAAACCGCCCATGCTCAATCCTACTATATCTAAATGCTGTGCGGGCGCAAAGGTTTTGTCTATATAATCTGCTATTTGTTGGGCTAATTCGTCTATGCTGGCGTTGCCCCAATAGGGCGAGAGATTGAGGGTATAGACTGACCATCCCAGTTGGGTGAGGTAGGCAGACATTTTGTAAAAAATTCCAGATTTGCGGAAGATTCCGTGAATGAGCAAGACTGGGTTGCGGCTGAAATTGCTATTCATTTTTAAGTGGGAATTTTATTTTCAATAGGTGCTTTGAGTTCTTCAACTATTGCGTTAATACTTAGGGGTTCTGTCACCATTTGGCGGTGCAGCAAAACGTTGACTTTAACTTCTTTACCTACTGGCATTTGGGAGCTGTTCGCCGGTACAATCATTATGTCAAATGGCGTCCACATTGATGTAAAGTTTATGCGTTTGAGCATTGTCACATCTTGATTCAAATCGCGCAGCAAGCCACTATCGGGGCGCATATCCAGGTATCCTGGTAGGCGTAGGGAATAAGCGGTGAGGGTGCCGTGGTGGGGGGAAGATAGGGTGATGAAACGCTGTACGCGGTTGATTCCTCCGAGTCGCTGGACGTAGTAGCGGCTGACGATGCCGCCCATGCTGTAGCCTACTATGTCTAAAGGCTGTTCTGGATCGAAGGTTTCAGAGATGTAGTCTGCGAGTTGCTTGGCCAGTAAGTCAAGGCCGAGGCTGCCATCGTTGGGGGTGAGGTTGAGGCTGTGGACTGACCATCCGAGTTGAGTGAGGCGGGCGGACATTGTGTTGAAAATAATCTTTGTGTCCCAGATGCCGTGTAGGAGGATGACGGGATTGCGATTGAGCGAACTGTTCATTTGAAAAGAAAATTGCTTGGTGATTAAAGCATAAATCACTGCCCTAGGGAGTGTGACCCGTACTAGGACAGCTAGCCAATCGGATCGAGGTACGATCGGCAATGAGTAAGAATCCCTAACAAATTCTGAGATACTTTGTAAATAAGTGCAAAGCACTGTGAGTATTCATACCTAAAATTTGCTTTGATGAGGTAGCTTAAATATAGGCAAATGTAAATTTTGATGAATAAATGTAGACAAAGGTTGCCCTACCTCGTAATCTAACTTTGTTGACAAGCTTGTACAAATTTCTCTAAAAGAACAAAAGGAGTAAGTCTAATGTTTGGTTTTATCACAAATTTCTTCGGCGGTATTTTCGGCTTTTTCGGCAGACTGTTGGGCTTGAAAAAGTCTGAATATTTCCTAGATTTGGGCGAATCTGGAGCTAAGGAACCAGCAAAAGTTGCGCCTGCGAAGGCTGAGCCTGTTGCGATCGCCCCGGCAAAAGTTGAGCCTGTTAAGTCTGAGAAGTCTGACAAGCCTGAGAAGTCTGAACCAGCTAAAAAGGCTAAGGTAGAGAAAAAGTCTAAGAAAGAAAAGGAACCAGTCGCTAGCGCTCCTGCTAATAATGCGGAACCCGCTAAGATACCTGCTGCTGCAACTAACGGGAAAGTGCCGAGTCAAGCTGAAGCCAATCGCACTTTTGCTCCTAATAATTTAATGCCGACACCAAATGGAAGTCGTCGAACCCCTGGCCCCAGCATGAACAATTTCCGGGAAATGGCCCGTCAGGTGAAAACGAAATAGGAAATTTGGAATTTATAATAGGGAATTGGGCATGGGATAATTCCCAATGCTGGCGTTAACAAATTAAAAATGAGATTCCTCATTTTTAATTTTAACTCTTTGTTCTATTCCCTATTTTCTGGGTTTCTGAGGAAGGCTAATCCGCTGTATAGCTGAAAAGCTGAGTCCCAAGGAGTTTCGGATTTGCGCTCGACTTCTATATGAGATTCGATCTTGCTCAACATATTAGTGTAATCGAGCACTGTCTCGGCAAAGGGTGTAAATTCTGACCAAACTGTAACGTCAAGCTGGCGATCGAATATTTCCAGTAAGTGATTCCAGTTAATGCGGGTGGTACTTTGAGGAATTTGTTGAGAGTTTTTGACTCTCGATGTTTTGTTTTTCTGGTTCGGTAAAGTGGGGAGCTCGGCTGAAGCTTTGGTGAAGTCAACTCCTTGTTGAAATTCGTAACTTTGGTCGCAAATTCGCAGAATGCAGTTTCTGCTGGGAATGTGTAAGTCACAGATTTGAGCGTAATCTTGCCTGATTTCTCTGTGGCGAAATTGGTCTGTTCTTCGGTTGGGGGAGTAGTCCATGACTTCGATGAACATCGGCAACAAGCCTTCTACTCTTTGGGTAACTTCTGACCAGTTAAATTCGATCGCACCGAGTCGATCTAATTTATCTTTGCAAACAACGGCTGGGGAAGAGAGAGACTGGAAGTGTTGCACTCGGAAGATTTGGATTTTTTGAATATCGCTTAGGGTTGCCCAAAATACGGGAATGCCGGCGTTGAGGAGTTCTTGACCGTAAATTCGGAGTTCGGCGATGGGGCCAGTTTTGTAAAGTCTCCAGCCGCGACTTTGGATTTGCATCCGGGTTGTGTAGGCGTCGATTTTAAAGATTCTGCTGATATTTTGAATGGCTGCGGGTTTTTTTTCGGGGCTAACTGGTTCGAGGATAAGGAGTCCGGGTTCGAGGTTGCTGGGGTCGTTTTTGGCGGTTTCTATGGCTTGTTGGCGGAGGTTTTGTTGTGCGGTTTCAATCCGTTGAATAGCTTGGCGGGTCTGGGAGACGATTTTGGCGTTGGTGATGTCGCGGAGTATTTGTTTGTAGGTTGTTTGGGCTTTTTCGAGATTGTTGGTGAGTTCGTAGTAGCGGGCGATATAGTATTGTACCCACGGATTTTCGGGGGATTCTTTTTGTAGTTGTTTGATGAGTTGGGCAGCTTGTTTGTAGTCTTTACCCTCTAGGGCGGCGGCTATTTGGTTGATGTCTGTCATGGCGGTTGCGGGAATGGCGTTGTTTCTATCTTGGCTGATGTTTGGTTGGTTCCGCCACTGGTTAACAATTTTGGCTCTTGTGTTAACTTATAGATATGATATGCCGGAAACAAACAATGGTGGAACAAAAAGTAACTTACACGCTTGAAGTCAATGGTAAGTTTATTATCATTGAAAATGTTCCTGCTAGAGTGTGTGTGGAAACGGGAGAGCGATTTTTTTCACCTGAGACTGGGGAACGGTTACAGAAGATGATTTGGGAAGATAGAAAGCCGACTAGGGTGATTGAAACACCTGTTTTTGAATTTGCTTAGGGGTTAGTTAAAGTTCAGCTAAAGCTAATTGGAATTTATGCTTAAGGTGTAAGTAGGGCTTGCTGAATAAGTTAAGAAAAATCACGATAGCAATTGAGGAATGATTCAAGTTCAGCGACACATAATTTTT